>NZ_JAQMUA010000032.1:0-14587 GCF_028330895.1 Kamptonema animale CS-326
CCCTAGTCCCAAGAGTAAAGATGATGGCGGGAGACTTCTTGCTCAATCAGATACCCACAAGCCATGATAAGTATTTCCATTCCCCTAGTCCAAAAAGATTTATTATCCGCGATCGCGCCCAATCCACTCATGGTCGCACCAGATCAGACGGTGATGGCAGCGATCGCCTTGATGAGAGAGGCTGGTTGCAGCTATGTATTAGTGGTAGAAAGCAGCGGTACGCACTCTGAGAATAGTGGCTTGGTAGGAATTGTAACTGAGCGAGATATTGTGCGGATTATTACCCAGTCCACACCCTTAGACCAGTTGCCGATTCAGTCGGTAATGAGCCATCCACTCATTACCGTCCAGGCATCTGAATTGAGCGATATCAAGGCTGTCCTAACATTGTTTCAACAGCATCAAGTTTGCCATTTACCCGTACTTAATGGCGATCGCATAATTGGTCTGCTCACCAAGGATATCTTAACTGAGATTTTGACACAAACTGTTTTACAGTTGAGCGAAGGCGAAGAGGCAGAAGCTATCCTCTACCAGTATCAAAGAGTGGTTTCTACCATGACAGATGGTATTGCCCTCTTGGATAATAACTATATCTATCGGTTAGTCAACCAAGCCTATTTAGATCGGACTCAGAAACAATGGGGAGACATCGTTGGGCATTCCGTCGCCGATTTGCATGGTGAAACAGTATTTAAGAGCATAATTCAGCCACATTTCGATCGATGTCTGGCTGGGGAAGTTGAAGAATACGAGACCTGGTTTGAGTATCAAAATGCCGATCCCAGATTTATTAAAGTCACCTATTATCCCTATATCGAACTAGATGGCAAGATTTCAGGGGTGGTAGTTACTACCCAGGATCGCACTACGCTTAAACAAACACAAGCAGTTTTACAAGAGAACGAACAATTTTTACGCAGTATCTATGAAGGCGTAGAACAGGCAATTTTTACAGTTGATGTTTTAGAGGATGGAGAGTTTAGATTTATAGGTTATAACCCCACTGCGGAAAGATTAACGGGGAAATCAAATCAAGAGATCAGAGGAACTTCACCTGGGAAAATAGTCCGCCAACGCTATGTCGATTGTATCCAAGCAGGAGTTCCCATCACCTATGAAGAATGCCTAATCTTTAGAGGAGTACCTACCTGGTGGATGACCACACTCAACCCGATTCGAGATGCCTCGTCCCGGATTTGTCGGATTGTGGGTACCAGTATCAATATTACTGAGCGCAAGCAAGCAGAATCACAACTAAAAATCCAAAATGCCATCTTAGAAAGAATCGCCAAGGCAGAACCTTTAGGAGAGATTTTTGATACTTTATTAAAAGCAATGGAGATGCAACTGGTGGATGGTCTCTGTTCGATTATGCTGTGCGATCGCGATGGCAAATTGCATCCTGGGGCTGCGCCTCAATTGCCGGCAGCTTATCTGCAAGCGATCGATGGTGTTGCGATCGGTGAAGGAGTTGGTTCCTGTGGAACCGCAGCTTTTCGCCAGGAAACCGTGATTGTTTCTGATATTGCCACCGATCCGCTCTGGCAAAATTTTAAAGGATTAGCTTTAGAACATGGATTGCAAGCTTGTTGGTCAATACCTGTAATCAGCAATGATGGTCTAGTTTTAGGGACATTTGCTGTTTATCATCGCGAAATTTATACACCAAATCAACAAGAATTGTCAGTGGTTGCTCTAGCCACAAATATTGCTGGCATTGCCATTGAACGCCAACAAGCTACTCAGGCACTAGAGCAGTTAAACCAAGAGTTAGAAAGCAAAGTTGAAGAACGCACTGCTGCTCTGCACGCCAGTGAAGAAAGGTGGCAGTTAGCTTTAAAAGGTTCTAACGACGGCATTTGGGATTGGAATCTGAAAACCAACCAAATTTTCTTCTCCAGCCGGTGGAAGCAGATGCGCGGTTTCACTGATGATGAAATTCGCAATTCCCCCGATGAGTCCTTAAGCCGGATACATCCCGATGACTACGATCGCGTCATGGCTGCTGTTGACGATCACTTTGCTGGTAGAACAGAGTTCTTGGAAGCTGAGTATCGGGTAAAACGCAAAGATGGCAGCTATATGTGGGTACTCAATCGCGCTCAGGGTTTGCGGGATGAGTCAGGTGAAATTGTTCGCATCAGCGGTTCCGATACTGACATCACCCAGCGCAAACTAGCAGAGGAGGCCCTGCGGGAAAGCGAACGCCGTTATGTCACCTTAGCCACTGCGGCTCCGGTGGCAATTTTCCAGTTTGATTCGCCTTTGAACTGTATTTATGTCAACGATCGCTGGAGTGAAATGACGGGTAGATCTAAAGAATCTGCCTTGGGTCGGGGATGGATCGAAGCTATACACCCAGACGATCGCGATTTTTTGCTGGCTGAATATACTGAAAAGTATGCTCAATCGATTCTAGGAAATCATATCCACAATCATGGTGAAGGTAGGCATCTCCGCCCAGATGGTAGCATTAGCTGGTTTTATGTCCAAGTGGCGCAGGAAATTGATGCTACGGGTAGGACGATCGGCTACATCGGCACCTTAACAGATATCAGCGATCGCATACAGGCAGAAGCTGAATTAGCAAAGTCGCGCCAAAATTATTACTCTCTGATTCAATCTGTAAATGGCGTTGTTTGGGAATATGACCTTAACAATAATCGGTTTACATTTGTGAGCGACAAAGCAGAAGAGTTATTAGGATACCCGATTGAAGCTTGGCTGAATGAAACTGATTTTTGGAGAAATCACGTCTATGCCGAAGATATTGTCAAGGCTGAAAAACTATTTAATGATGCAATTCAAAATCAAAACAACTGCGAACTGGAATATCGAATGGTGGCCGCCGATGGCAGTTGGGTGTGGGTATACGATATATCCAGTCTCAACTTCGATCGAAACGGTAAGGCTACAATGTCAAGCGGTGTTTTAATTGATATTCGCAAACGCAAACAGACAGAGGAAGCCCTACAGTTAAGTGAAGAACGATTCCGTAAGGCATTCGATCATACAGTAGTTGGTATGTGTCTGGTTTCTCCTGAAGGTAAATACTTCAAAGTAAATGCTTCCCTCTGTAATTTCTTAGGCTATACCGAAGCCGAACTCTTGGATTTACGATTTCAGGAAATCACTCACCCTGACGATGTAGCAACTAATCTAAAATTTGCCAAGCAAATATTAGCAGGAGAAATTAACAGCTATAACATTGAAAAGCGTTATTTTACTAAACAGGGGCAATTAGTTTGGGGATTGTTAAGTGTCTCTTTGGTGAGAGATGTCTACGAACAACCTCTTTATTTTGTTTCCCAAATTCAGGATATTACCGATCGCAAACAAGCTGAACTCGCCCTGCAAAGCAGCGAAATCCGTTTCCGCCGAGTCTTTGATTCCAGTGTAGTTGGCATGATCTTTGCCGATTTTCAGGGTAACATTCTCGATGCCAACGATCGCTTCTTAAAAATGGTGGGCTACAGCAGAGAGGAACTAGGCGCGGGAACGATCCATTGGGATACCCTGACTCCTACCGAATATCTCCCTGCTGATTTTGCAGCAATGGAGCGCCTGATGCGATCTGGGGCGATCGAGCCTTGGGAAAAGGAATACTACCGTAAGGATGGTAGTCGCATTTCTGTTCTGATCGGAATGGCATTTCTCCCAGACTCAGGAGATCAAACTATTTGTGTGGTAGTCGATATTAGCGATCGCAAACAAGCCGAGCTTGCTCTACAAGAAAGCCAGCGTTTTATTCAAAAAATTGCCGACTCATCCCCGAATATTCTTTATCTCTACGATCTGCAAACACAGCGTAATGTTTATGTCAACCATGAAATTACCTCTATCTTGGGCTATGAACCTGAAGTGATTCAGGCGATGGGAATTAATTTGACCCAAAATTTAATGCACCCCGACGATCTGACATCCGTCTTACCAGCTTACTCTGAGCAAATAAGCACGGCTCAGGATGGGGAAATTGTTGACACTGAATATCGGATGAGACATACCAATGGGGAATGGCGATGGCTCCACAGTCGAGATTCTGTCTTTAGTCGCGATGCTAATGGTCAAGTTAAGCAGATCATTGGCAATGCTCAGGACATTACTGAACGCAAACGTTTAGAGCAAGCCCAAAACCGCCTCATTGCTATCCTAGAAGCCTCAACTGATTACATCCTCATTGCCGATTTAACAGGTAACACGATCTGGAATAATAGCGCACTTAAAAAACTGCGGGGGCTTGATGCTAATGCCGTAGTTACTCAGCAAAACGCGGCTGATTACCATCCCCAGTGGGCTGTGGAAATGCTCGAACAGCAGGCTATACCTATTGCGATCGCCCAAGGAAGCTGGCTGGGAGAAAATGTATTGCTAGATGCTGAAAAGCAACAAATTCCAGTATCTCAATTGCTCCTAGCTCATAGATCTCCTCACGGAGAAGTGGAATTTTTCTCAACCATTATGCGGGATATGCGAGTTTACAAAGAATACGAACAGCAGCTAGAGCGAACTAATGCCGAACTAATCCGCGCTACCCGCCTCAAAGACGAATTTCTTGCTAATATGAGCCACGAACTCCGCACTCCTCTGAATGCGATTTTGGGCATGACTGAGGGGCTACAAGATGGAGTTTTTGGGATTGTCAACGAAGATCAAATTAAAGCTTTAGAAACTATTGAGCGCAGTGGCACTCACTTACTAGAGTTAATCAATGATATTTTAGATATCGCCAAAATAGAATCCGGTCAAATGGAGCTGGAATATACCTCAGTTTCCATCAATTATTTGTGTCAATCTAGTCTGGCATTTATCAAACAACAAGCTTTACAAAAACACCTTCAGGTAGATATTAAAATTCCCCTCAATTTACCGGAATTATGGGTGGATGAAAGGCGCATCCGCCAAGTCTTAATCAATCTGCTCAATAACGCAGTCAAATTCACCCCAGAGGGAGGACATATCACTCTGGAAGTGAGCCGTCAAAGGCGGACAGAGGGGCAGGGGGGCAGAGGAGATGGGGGAGATGGGGGAGATGGGGGAGATGAGGGAGATGAGGGAGATGAGGAAGTTAAATCTTCCCTACCTTCCTTACCTTCCCTACCTTCCCCATCCTCCCCATCCTCCCCATCCTCCCCATCTCCCTCGCTCCCCCGCTCCCCCGCTCCCCATCTCCCCATCTCCCCTGCTTCCTCTCTCCAAGCACAAGCAGAAGGGTTAAAAGTGAGGGATTACCTGCGAATTGCCATTATTGATACAGGTATTGGCATCGCCCAAGAACATATCAATAAGCTATTTCAGCCATTTATCCAAATCGATAGTGCCTTAAATCGTAAATATGCAGGGACTGGCTTAGGGTTAGCTTTGGTGAAACGAATTGTGGAACTGCATGGCGGGCAAGTGGGGCTCACCAGCGAGGTAGGGGTCGGTAGTTGTTTTACAATTGACCTTCTCTATACCGACACCTCGTCATCCTCTGCCGATGTGGAATCTTACAGTCCACCCTCCATCGAATCCAACGAGGCCCAAGAGAAAGCATTACCGTTAATTTTGCTAGCAGAAGACAACGAAGCTAATATCAGTACAGTTTCCAGTTACCTGAAAGCTAAAGGCTATCGTATTCTCTTAGCCAAGGATGGAGCGGAAGCGATCGCTCTGACTGGTTCAGAAAATCCTGACTTAATTCTGATGGACATTCAAATGCCTGGTATGGATGGTCTAGAAGCTATAGGGCATATCCGCCGCGCTCCCAACTCTGTCAATGTGCCAATAATAGCACTGACGGCCTTAGCGATGACGAGCGATCGCGATCGTTGTCTGGCGGCGGGAGCCAATGATTACCTCACCAAACCCGTTAAGCTGAAACAATTGGCAACCACCATTCAACAGCTTTTAGCTTCTCATCAAAGATAACCCATGAATAAACCATCGATTTTAATCATTGATGATGAACCTGATAACTTTGATGTAATTGAAACCCTCTTGAGCGATCCTGACTATCAATTGCATTATGCGGCTAGCGGTCAAGACGCGATCGCATCCCTGGACACATTCAATCCCGATCTGATTTTGCTGGATGTGATGATGCCGGGAACAGACGGTATCGAAGTTTGTCGGCAAATCAAAGCCATGTCGAAATGGCAAGCCGTGCCGATCGTGATGGTAACGGCGTTAAGCTCAAAATCAGACCTTGCCAATTGTTTAACTGCGGGAGCAGACGACTTCATCACTAAACCTGTCAATGCTATTGAACTGCGTGCTCGCGTGCATTCAATGCTGCGAATTAAGCATCACTATGACGACCTGCAAACCTTACTCAAATTGCGGGAAGATATGGTTAAAATGGTAGTCCATGATTTACGCAATCCCTTGGCTGGTGTCTTGCTAGGCTTGGAACTTTTAAAAAGCATAGACTATCCTAGAGAAACCCAACAAACCAAACTGGCTCGAATTTACTCGTCAGCAAAAGCATTACAGGTATTAATTGATGATTTGTTGCAAATTGCGTTACTCGAATCAGGTAAAATTCGTCTCTGTTGCACGGAGGTCGAACTCTGCGATCTGATACAATCTGCCATATCAAACTTTGAAGCGATCGCCGCTCAAAAAAATCAGTTGCTGATCCCTCAATTACCACCAGACACCACTAGAAAAGTTTTTATCGATGCCACCATGATCCATCGAATGCTGGATAATCTCCTCTCCAATGCCATTAAATTTTCCCCGTCCAATAGTCAAATCATAGTAAATCTAGAATTTCTTACATCTGGCGATGCTAAAATTCAGGTGATTGACTCGGGGGCGGGTGTTCCTGATACATTGCGGGAGAAGATTTTTGAGAAATACGAGATTGGAACTCTGATGTCCGATATACCTCAAATCGGGTTAGGTTTAGCTTTTTGTAAAATGGTCGTTGAGGCACATGGCGGTGCAATTTGTGTCAGAAACAATCAACCGCGAGGAGCTATTTTTGAAATCACTTTGGCAGCATAACTGACGACTTGATCCTACTCCCATCAAACCTTATACGTTTTGGAACTGCTTACAACTATGTCTCAATGCTCTATTTTAATTGTTGATGATGAACCTGATAATTTTGATGTGATTGAAACTCTGTTATCAGAGCAAGATTATCAATTGTATTACGCTGCTAATGGTCATGATGCGCTCGAGTATCTTGACACATTTGAACCCGATCTGATTTTGCTGGATGTGATGATGCCGGGAATAGACGGCATCGAGGTTTGTCGGCAAATCAAAGCTCTGTCAAAATGGCAAGCCGTCCCCATTATTATGGTGACAGCATTAAACTCTAAATCAGACCTTGCCTATTGTTTAACTGCCGGAGCTGACGACTTTATTAGTAAACCCGTTAATGGGATTGAACTGCGTGCTCGCGTGCATTCCATGCTCAGAATCAAGCAACAGTATGACAATATCCAGACCTTATACGATATCCAAGAAAATACCATCAATGTCTTAGAAAGTACCCTCAATGAACTGCGTGGGAACTTAGCCTCTAGTCTATCCCACGAACTGAATACGCCCCTCAATGGCATCTTAGGCACAATCAGTTTCCTCAAGGACGATCTCGAAGAAATAGATATTTCTGAAGTCCGGGAGATGTTAAGCTGGGCGGATCAATCCGCCCGTCGTCTAGAAAGTTTAACGAAAAAATTCCTGATTTATTTAGAACTAGAACTATCAGCAAATCGGCAGCAAAAAATCGAATTTACCGGGACTAAATTTTCAGCTTCTGCCATTGAAGCCGCGTTGAAATCCCATGCTCAGACACTCAATCGTCACAACGATCTGATGTTGGTGCTTGAGGAAGCGGATATCGGTATATCAGAGCGATATCTATCAACTATTCTCCATGAATTAGTGGATAATGCGCTGAAATTTTCCTCACCAGAGACAACTATTAAAGTTAGTAGTGAAGTTGTAGGGGATATGTTGAAATTATCTGTCCATGACTCAGGGCGAGGCATGACAGAAGACCAAATTGCTAAAATCGGTGCTTTCATGCAGTTTGAGCGGAAAACCTATGAGCAACAGGGCATTGGTTTGGCCTTAAAAATTGTCAAGAAAATTGTCGAACTGGCGGGAGGAGAGTTCTCTGTTACCAGTGTGTATCAAAAGGAAACAACGGTAACTCTCAGTCTGCCAATTATTCGCCATTAGCTGTAATGATGACTGTCACTAATTTCACAAATAGACCAGTGGCAGTGGCTTTTTCTCGTGGGTATTCTTAATGTTTGTATTGCTCTTCATAGCGACCTACTCTTTTTTTATAGAAGATTACTTTTTGCTATTAGTAAATCGTAAAATTACTGATTAATCTTAGGCTTGCTACGCAGGAAAGGTTTCTAAAGGTACATTGCAATGTTCTTATCATGGCTGGATCTACAATCAAAACAGTAATGTTATTGCTGTTCCATCGGAAGGAGATTCCTTCAAACATTCCCAACAGCGTCAAGCCAAATATTATCCTACAAAAGAACAGGGTGGCTTAGAAAGAGATGAAACCACAAGTGATTTAGTTGGCAAAAAACTTGAAGAAAATTTTGTGCGTCATATTTTAGAAGGCTTGAATACGGATATAAAGGAGAAAATCTGTTACACTACTAATACAAATCATCACTCCTCGTTAGTGTGTGAGCAGTAAAAAAATCTTTTCCCGCAGTCAAGATGCCAGCAAAAGCAGATTTAAACCCGACTATTTCTGGTTACTGTTTGGTAGAGCAAGTTTACAGTGGCTCCCAAACAGTGGTTTATCGTGCGGTGACAGAAAAGGTGGAGTTAGGCGTAGGCGATGAACCGCGTTCTGTGGTAATCAAGTTTCTACACCAAGACTACCCCAACTTCAAAGACCTGTTACAGTTTCGCAATCAGTATGCGATCGCTAAAAATCTGGACATTCCTGGAATTGTGCATCCATATAGCTTAGAAGTTTATGGCAACAGCTATGCACTGGTAATGGAAGATTTTGGCGGAGTATCACTGCGAGACTATGCTCATAATCAGGCACTTTCAGTAACAGAGGTATTAGAGATCGCCCTACAAATTGCTAATATCCTGCACGATCTGCACCACCATCGTGTCATTCACAAAGACATCAAACCTGCGAATATTCTGATCCATCCTGAATCCAAACAAATTAAACTTATTGACTTTAGCATTGCCTCCTTATTACCAAAAGAAACCCAAGAAATTAAGAATCCCAATGGATTAGAAGGTACACTCGCCTATCTCGCACCGGAACAAACTGGGCGGATGAATCGAGGCATTGATTACCGGGCAGATTTTTATGCACTAGGCGTGACGCTGTTTGAACTTTTAACGGGACAATTGCCCTTCCTATCCCACGATCCAATGGAGTTGGTGCATTGCCACATCGCCAAACAACCACCCTCCCTAATTGAATTCAACTTGCCATCGGCGATCGCAAGTATTGTCACGAAATTGATGGCGAAGAATGCCGAAGATCGCTATCAAAATGCTTTGGGTCTAAAGTATGATTTACAAACTTGTCTGAAACAGTGGCAAGAAACAGGGTCAATTGAGCCGTTTGAGATTGGGAGGCGGGATCTATGCGATCGCTTCTTAATTCCCGAAAAGCTCTACGGTCGCGAAGCCGAAGTCCAAACTCTCTTAAAAGCCTTTGACCGCGTTGCCAATGGCACATCCGAATTGATGCTAGTAGCTGGATTTTCTGGAATTGGAAAAACAGCAGTAGTTAACGAAGTTCATAAACCAATTGTCCGGCAGCGCGGCTATTTCATCAAAGGCAAATTTGACCAGTTCAATCGCAACATTCCCTTCTCTGCCTTTGTGCAGGCATTCCGCGATTTGATGGGGCAGTTGCTGTCAGAATCCGATCGGCAACTGCAAACTTGGAAAACCAAAATTCTCGCAGCTTTGGGAGAGAATGCTCAAGTCCTGATCGATGTAATTCCAGAACTGGAACGCATCATCGGAGTTCAGCCGCCAGCAATAGAGCTATCAGGAACTGCGGCTCAGAATCGATTTAACTTACTGTTCCAAAAATTCATTCAAGTCTTCACTACAATA
This sequence comes from Kamptonema animale CS-326, assembly GCF_028330895.1. Lineage (NCBI taxonomy): Bacteria > Bacillati > Cyanobacteriota > Cyanophyceae > Oscillatoriales > Microcoleaceae > Kamptonema > Kamptonema animale. Next base: position 10,072 of record NZ_JAQMUA010000032.1, read on the forward strand.
GAGCATCCATTGGTAATTTTTCTGGATGATTTGCAGTGGGCAGATTTGGCATCGCTAAAGTTAATGCCGTTGCTCATAGGCGAATCGCCAGCGGGTTATTTGCTAGTGATTGGAGCCTATCGGGATAATGAAGTATTTGCAGCACATCCGTTGATGCTGACCTTGGAGGAAGTGGCTAAAGCGGGAGCAATAGTAAACACCATCACGTTAAAACCACTGTCTGAAAGCAGTTTAAATCAGCTAGTAGCAGATACCCTCACTTGTGCCCCAGTATTAGCACAACCATTGACCGAGTTGGTGTATCAGAAAACCCAAGGCAATCCTTTTTTTGCTACGCAGTTTCTTAAGGCCATCCATCAAAATAGATGGATTACCTTTGAAGTTGAAATGGGGCATTGGCAATGTAATCTTACCCAAGTGCGGGAAGCAGCATTGACTAATGATGTTGTAGAATTTATGGCTCAACAATTGCAGAAGTTACCAACTACAACCCAAGAAGTTTTGAAATTAGCTGCCTGCATTGGTAATCAGTTCGATTTGACAACATTGGCAATTGTTTCAGAAAAGGCAGAAACTGAAACCGCAACCGCATTATGGAAAGCATTACAAGAAGGTTTGGTATTACCTGAAAGTGAGATTTATAAATTTTATTTAGGGACAGAACATACTTTTACTCAAGCGAATTCTCAAATAGTTAGCTATCGGTTTTTACACGATCGTGTCCAACAAGCCGCCTATTTTTTGATTCCAGAGGAAGAGAAGAAGTTCACCCATCATCGCATCGGTCAGCGATTACTGGAGAATGAGATTAACCGAGAAGAACGAATTTTTGAGATTGTCAATCAAATTAATATTGCTGTCGAATTAATTGAGCAAGCCCCAGAGAGAGAAGAAGTTGCGAAGTTGAATTTAATTGCTGGTTGCAAAGCTAAGAATTCTACTGCTTATAATGCGGCTGTTAAATACTTTACCATAGGGCGCAATCTGTTAGCTAGCGATCGCTGGCTAACTCAGTATGACCTAACACTAGCACTGTATGTAGAAGCAACAGAAGCAGCCTATCTCAACACCGATATCGAGGAAATGGCAAGTCTTGCAGAAGAAGTTTTGCACTATGCAAAAACAGCATTAGATACGGTGAAAGTCTATGCAGTCAGAATTAATGCTTATACATCGCAGGGTCAACTACTTGAAGCCATCAATACGGGATTGACTGCACTCAAGCAATTTGAAATCGCTCTCCCTGCATCACCCGAACTAGAAGATGTAGCACGAGTAAGTCAAGAAACCCAAGTGCTGATTGGCAGCAGAAAACCTGCGGATTTACTCAATCTACCAGAGATGACGAACCCTCAAATGTTAGCAGCTTTGCAAATTTTAGATGTCATCTCTGTTCCCGCTTATTTGGCGAAACCCAATTTAAATTCGCTGATCATCATGACGCAGATGAACTTGTCAATTACCTATGGTAATGCGCCTAGTTCTGCGTTAGCTTACTCTAGCTATGGCTTATTTTTGTGTGCTGTTGCTGGCGAGTTTGAACGGGGTTATGATTTTTCTCAACTAGCATTAAACCTATTATCAAAACTTAAAGCTAAAAAGATTGAAGCTAGAGTTTTATTCGTGACTACTACTTTTATTGTTCATTGGAAAGTTCACGGTAGAGAGACTTTAAAGCTACTGCAAAATGCTTACACCAGCGGGTGGGAAAGTGGCAGTTTAATGGACTTGGGGTATGCTGCCTATGTTTACGGTTTCCATGCCTATTTAACGGGTTATGAGTTACCCCAGCTAGAGCAAGAAATGACAGCTTATAGCAAAGTTTTGGGGCAAATCAATCAGCAAACACAACTTAATTACAATGAACTGTATCGAGAAATGGTTTTAAATTTGCTTGGTCAAACAGCAAGCCCATCTTGTTTGCTGGGTGAAGTAGAGAAAGAACAGGTACTATTAGCTCGATATCAGCAAGCCAATGACAAAACTGGATTATGGCATTTCTTTTTCATCAAAGTAATGCTGTGTTATTTGTTTGAAGAATTTGAAAAAGCGAGCGCATATATTGAACAGGCAAAACATTACTCATCTGGAGGTAAAGGAATGTTTAACATTCCCACCTTCTATTTTTATGTTTCTCTTACTCAGTTGGCGCTCTACTCCCATCAGCCTAAATCCGATCAAGAAATCATCCTAAAACAAGTTACTACCAATCAGCAAAATATGCAAATATGGGCAACTCATGCCCCCATGAATCATCTACACAAGTTTCATTTAGTAGAGGCAGAAAAGCAGCGACTCTTGGATGAGAAAATGGCAGCGCTGGAACTGTACGATCGCGCCATTGCAGATGCTAAAGAAAACGGCTTTATCCAAGATGAAGCCCTTGCCAACGAACTCGCAGCCAAATTTTATCTCAACTGGGGCAAAGAAAAAGTCGCCGCAGGTTATATGCAGGAAGCCTACTACTGCTATGCCCGTTGGGGAGCGAAAGCTAAAACTGACGATCTGGAAAATCGTTACCCGAATTTACTGCGTCCCATTCTACAACCAGCCGCCCAAACTATTAACCCTTTTGAAACCTTAGCGAGTATTTCCACTTCTAATTACTCGCTCCTTAGCCACTCAACAGACAGCTCATCATCTAATACGTCAAGGGTGAATACCGCTCTAGATTTTACTGCCCTTCTCAAAGCATCTCAGAGCCTTTCCAGTACAATTCAAATCGACGATCTACTTCACCAATTTACTCAGATTATTCTGCAAAACTCTGGGGGCGATCGCTGCGCCTTAATCCTACCCAATAGCCAGGGACAATGGCAAATGCAAGCTATTGCTACACCGGAAGAAACTCAACTTTGTTCAGTACCTTTAGAACGTAATTTGGACTTACCAGTTAAACTAATTCAGTATGTTAAAAATACCAGAGAAGTAGTAGTAATTGACGATCTCAAAACCGATCTGCCGATCTTAGATGAATATTTAATTCAGCAAAAACCTAAGAGTATTCTGTGCTTGCCCATCCTCAATCAAGGAAAGTTACTCGGCATTCTCTATCTGAAAAACCGTACAGCGGGCGGAGTATTTACTAACGATCGCATCCTCATTCTCAACTTCCTGTGTACCCAAGCCGCAATTTCTTTAGAGAATGCCCGTATTTATCAAGAATCACAAACCTATGCTCAACAGTTAGAACAATCTCTGGAAAAATTACGGGTGAGTGAAATCCGCTTCCAGAAACTTGCAGATAATGTTCCGGGATTGATTTATCAGATCCGCATTAAAACCGATGGTTCAGCTTCCATGCCCTATGTCAGTTCTGGGAGTCAAACTCTTTACGAAGTAGCGGCAGAGGATATGATGACTGGGAAATATAGCCTACGTGATTTTGAATATCCCGACGATCGAATAGAGGTTTTTCAAGCAGTTATCGAGTCAGCACAAAATCTCACCCCATTTCGACATGAGTGGCGCATTATTACACCTAATGGGAATTTAAAGTGGGTGAAAGCGGCTTCTCAACCAGAACGCTGGGAGGACGGCGAAATAGTATGGGATGGAATGCTGATTGATATTACCGATCGCAAACGTGCCGAAGCTGCCGTCCTTCAGAAATCTCAGGAACTAGAACAAGCCTTAGCAGAATTGCAAAATGCTCAATTGCAAATGGTACAAAACGAAAAAATGGCATCTTTGGGTAACTTGGTAGCAGGGGTAGCCCACGAAATCAATAACCCGATGGGTTTCCTCAATGGCAGCATCGACAACGCCAAAGAATACGTGCAAGACTTACTCCGACATCTGACCCTCTATCAACAACATTATCCCCACCCAGTCGCACCTATCCGAGAAAATGCTGAAGACATTGAGCTAGAATTTCTTACGGATGACTTACCCAAGTTACTCAACTCGATGAAAGGTGCAACCGATCGCATCAAAGGCATCAGTACCAGTCTCCGCATTTTCTCCCGCGCCGATACCGATCGCAAAGTTAGTGCTAATCTTCATGAAGGGATTGATAGCACCTTGCTGATTCTCAAGTATCGCCTCAAAGCTAATGACCAACGTCCAGCGATCGCCACGATTCAAGACTATGGCGAATTACCGCCAATTGACTGCTTCCCTGGTCAGCTTAACCAGGTATTTATGAATATTTTGGCGAACGCGATCGATATGTTCGACGAGATGGGAAAAACTAGATCCTTTGAGGAACTTATCGCCCATCCTCAACAAATTACCATTCGGACAGAAGCGATCGCCAATCAGGTATTAGTTCGCATTGAAGATAATGGTAAGGGCATGAGCGAAGCCGTGCAAGCCCAAATCTTTGACCATTTATTTACTACCAAAGGCGTAGGGAAAGGGACGGGATTAGGGTTAACGATCGCTCGTCAAATCGTCGTAGAAAAGCATGGTGGGGCGATCGAAGTTGCTTCTAGTCTGGGACAGGGAACAGCATTTATCATCAGCTTACCTGTGAAGGGGGAATAATAAGGGGCTAGGGGCTAGGGAAATAGAG
>NZ_JAQMUA010000033.1:0-3685 GCF_028330895.1 Kamptonema animale CS-326
GCAGGGGGCGTTGCAGGGGGCGTTGCGGGGGCAGTTGCGATGGGCGTTGCGTTTGGTGTTACCTTCGGTGTTGCAGTGGGCGTTACATTGGGCGTTGCAGTGGGCGCTACGAGGGGCATTGCGTTTGGTGTTGCAGTGGGCGTTGCGTTGGGCGTAGGAGGAACGATAAACCTCTGGCTACCAGTCCTACTCTATCCCTTCCTCACAGTATTTCATACTCTGATCTATCGACTAGACCAACTACGCAACAGTAGTAAACCCAGTCTCTTACGCTATCATTCCGCTTTTTGGAATGAATGGCAACGCCTACCTCTGCATAACTTAGACCAGCACGTTCTCCTAATTATAGAACGTAACCCAGAGGAAGGAAAAGCCGCCCTTAATTACCTAAGTACCAGTCGTCAACGTTGGGCTGCACAAGCCGTACAAATAGAATTAGATGCCAGATACTTAGAAAAATGTGCAGATGTAAAAGCCATCAGTAACACTCACCTTAAAATAGCAGTTGGCGAACTAAATAGCCCCGTCAAAACCCTACTCAGTAGCTTTAGTCATATCAGCCAAGATGTAGATGCAGCCATCAACCAGGGAAGTGTTTACAACCAGCGTTTAGCCCTCAGTATAGTAGCAGAAAGATTAAACAGATTTATTCGAGAATTAACCAGCAGCAGCGATAAATATTCCGTGCGATTTTACCCCATCGCTACCCAATGGTTTGGAATAGTGACCAACCATATACAAGAATTAGTTGAAACAGTCGAACTTCGCCAAGAAATTGATAACCCCTATATCATCGGCGTACCTCTCAACGAACAACAAGAAATCTTTAGCGGACGCACAGACATCGGTACTCGCATCGAACAATTAATATTAGACCGCCGCCGTCCACCTTTGCTACTCTACGGTCAGCGACGCATGGGCAAAACCTCCCTCCTCAATAACCTGGGACGCTTGCTACCCAATAGCATTATCCCCATGTTTGTAGACTTGCAAGGGCCAGTTTCTTCCGCCAGTGACTATGCAGGTTTTCTCTACAATATCGCCAGAGCAATGATAGAATCAGCACAACGTCAAAGTGGTTTTAATCTCCCACCTCTTACCCGTGAAACTTTAGCTGCTGACCCTTCCACCTATTTTGATGAATGGCTGGATAAAGTCGAACAAACCCTAGACCAAAATATTGCCTTACTTTCCTTCGATGAGTTTGAGGCGCTAGATGCTGCTATCAACAAAGGACGCTTTGACGAACAAGATGTTTTAGGAATGTTGCGTCACCTCATCCAACATCGGCCGCGCTTCAAATTGCTATTAGCTGGTAGTCATACTATCGAGGAGTTTCAGCGTTGGGCTAGTTATTTAATCAATGTCCAAGTATTACATATCAGCTATCTGAAAGAACACGAAGCGCGTCATTTAATTGAGCAACCCGTAAAAGATTTTACCCTACGTTATGAACCGGATGCTGTTGAGCGAGTGCTGCAACTTACTCGCTGTCACCCGTTTCTGGTACAATTGCTTTGCGCTGAAATTATTTACCTTAAAAATGAGCAAGACCCCTCGGTGCGGCGCTTGGCAAATTTAGCCGATGTGGAAGCAGCAATACCTAAAGCTTTAGATAGTGGTAGTTTCTTTTTTGCCGATTTTCAAAGTAATCAAGTAGATGCTGCTGGTTTAGCTGTCTTATGTTTCATCGCTGCACAGGGGGAAGGTGTTATCGTTAGCCGAGAGGTTTTATCGCGTCAGTTTGTTGATAATTTTGCTGATAATTTAGATAATATTATTGAATTGTTATTACGGCGGGAATTAATAGAGGAAGTGGGCGAAGGATATCGCTTTCAAGTTGAGGCAATTCGCCGCTGGTTTATCAAGGGTTTGAAGCGCGGATAGAAAGACAAAATAGCCAAAATAGCCAATAAAATACCGGGCGATTGAAAGAGACTGTTGGCGAATGTATGAGGGGTTTCACCCATCATACATCGCCGTCCTGAATAGGCAGAATGATTGTGTAATCACGCAGCATATTAAATAATTTATTATGACTCTTCATCCCCGCGACTGGTCGTCAATTCCAGAAATGACAGCAACTGTTGCACGAACATCCTTTCCCAAAGGAAATCCATATATGAAAATGCGCGACGAACTCGGAGTCTTGTACTTAGATAGTGACTTTATAACTTTGTTTCGAGCTGACTGGGGTCAAAGTGCTTTATCTCCAGGGCTATTAGCATTAGTCAGTGTGATGCAATTTGCGGAGGGATTGACTGACCGACAAGCGGCAGAAGCGGTGAGAAGTCGTATAGATTGGAAATATGCTTTGGGATTAGAAATTACTGATAGCGGTTTTGATTATTCAGTTTTAAGTGAATGGAGAAGTCGATTAATTGCTGCGGGACGTGAAAGGCAATTACTTGATAAAATGCTAGCACATTTTCAAGATAGGGGATGGCTCAAAGCCAGGGGAAAAGCTAGAACTGACTCAACCCATGTCATCGGAGCCATCCGCAAAATGAACCGTCTAGAATGCGTGGGAGAAACTTTGCGTCACGCCTTAAATCAGCTAGCCACTGTTATCGATGCACGCAATCGGACAAAAAGAGATACTAATTGGACAGGTTATACAGTACATCTTACAGAAACTTGCGATCGAGATTTACCTCATTTAATTACTAATGTGGAAACGACACCCGCCACCATCGGAGATGTCGAAATGACTCAGGTGATTCATCAAGCTTTAGCTGATAAACACCTGTTACCACAAGAACATATTGTCGATACTGCTTATGTTGATGCTCAACACTTGCTCGCCAGTGAGACTCAATTAGGTATTGAACTCCTTGGCCCTGTACCCTCTGACTCAAGTTGGCAAGAAAAAGCCAAGTTGGGCTTTGAGCTTTCTTGCTTTACCATTGATTGGGAGCATCGCCATGCGAATTGTCCGCAGGGCCACATCAGCCAATCCTGGCATCAACGCTCGGATCACTATGGCAATCCCGTGATTCAAGTCCGCTTTCGTCGGCCCGATTGCGCCGCTTGTCCTGTTCGCTCTCAATGTACTCATTCGCCGGCCGGGGCTCGTGTTCTGACTCTGAAACCTCAACCTCTGTATGAAGCTCTAGCTAAGGGTAGGGCGAGACAACATACCCAGGAGTTTAAGCAGCGTTATGCCCTACGGGCTGGTGTTGAAAGTTCGCTCTCTCAAGGAATTCGTGTTTTCGGTTTGCGCGGGGCTCGTTACATGGGTCTTGCCAAAACTCGTCTACAACATATTGTGACTGCTGCTGCGATGAATCTTTCAAGAATGTGGGCGTTTTGGCGTAACATTCCGATTGGCTTGACCCGTGTCTCTAATTTTTCTGCTCTTTTTACTTCGGGCTCATCATAGTTCTTTTGCCATGATTATGGGATGTTTGGTTTCACCCTTTTTTAATTCGCCAACAGTCTCTTGAAATCGCGGCTACACAAACAAAGTCCGCCTGCGCGGACTAATGAGGTTGATAGAGTTTTCTCACAATCGAAAATATCAATTAACAACTAACAACCAACACTGGGGGGGTGACAATCCGGCCCAAAGGCTTATGGGGTAAAGATTGAGCCGAGTTGTGGTAAAAAAAGATAGGCAGCCAAATTGTTACACGCTTGCCTATCGAAAAACATAATGTTACCCTCATTTTATCAGATCCACTTA
>NZ_JAQMUA010000394.1:0-8840 GCF_028330895.1 Kamptonema animale CS-326
CCCCTAACCGTGAGTCGCCCCATTGGGTAGAATCGCGCCGCCCAAACACGCCTCATTCAAGTTGGCAACATTCAAGGTAGCCCCAATTAAATTAGCCTCAGATAAATTAGCTCCAGTCAAGTCCGCTCCCGCCAGGGATGTCAATAACAAACCCGCACCGGACAGATTGGCATCACACAGATTCGCTCCTCGCAAATCAGCTTCTAGTAAGCTAGCACCAGACAAATTAGCCCCGCTCAAATTGGCTCCCCGCAAATTAGCCTTATTCAACTCAGCAGCCCTTAAATCAGCTTTGTGCAAACTTGCCCCATTGAGATTAGCTCCCCTCAAGTTAGCTCCTTGCAAGTCAGCTCCACTCAAATTAGCACCGTTCAGATTAGCTGCGCTCAAGTCAGTTCCTTGTAACTCAGCTCCACTTAAGTTAGCAACACACAAATTTGCTTCTCGCAAACTTGCCTCGCTCAAGTTTGAGGAGTGCAAATTAGCACCACTAAGATTTCCACGATTGGCGTAAGCTCGAATCAGAGTTGCGCCGCTCAAATTTGCGCCGCTCAAGTCTACTTCGCTCAAAATCGCTCTATTCAAAATCGCCCTACTTAAATCAACTCCATTGGCAGTCGCTCGGCTTAGAGTTGCCCCACTTAAGTTAGCATCTACTAATTTCGACCCATTGAGCAAACAAGCTCCAACCAGACTCGCTCCAATCAAAACCGCTTTACTTAAATCAGCCTGAGAAAAAATAGCTCCGCTGAGGTTGGCTCCACTCAGGTCAGCTCCTAATAAGATAGTTCCAGTTAAACTAGCTCCACCCAGATTGATTTCAATCAGTTTAGCCTTAGATAAATTAGCTCCGCTTAAGTCTGCTCCGCTTAAGTTCGCTCCGATTAGTTTAGTTCTGGTTAAGTTAGCCCCTCTCAAATTTGAGTTACTCAGATTTGTCCGATTCAGATTGGCTTCACCTAGATTAGCGGCAATCAGGTTAGCTCCTCTAAAATCTCTTTCCCCTTGTCTATGTCGCTCTAACAGTTCATTGGCGCTTAAAAGCTCAGTGAAATTCATAAAAAAGTTGAGTAATTTTCCTGAATGTGTGGATATTCCCGGCTGTCCGCAAATTTCTGTAGGACTTACGCATTAGTTACGTAACGCTGCCTTCTAGGCGGTATCCTAACCGCCCAGAGGGCGGCGTTACAGAAAAAAGTTAGCGAGCCGAAATTGTCAGCAGTTGGTTCAAAAGAAAGAAATAGAAAAGTTGTTAATGCTAAGCAGCACCATATTGGCACAGCTCTATTTTCGGTAGAATGATTTCGGATTGACTTAGGTTAAAGGGAAGTTTGAAGTTTAGACTTTTAAGAGGTTGCAGATTTCTTCGCAAACAGTCCCGGTTTTGATGATTGAGTTAAACTATTCCAGACTTAACAACCACTGCTCATCACTACCTAAAAACTCAATTCTGGTAACTCTTAAAATAATCACAATTCAAGGCTTCCTCAAGCCAATTGCCAATTCCTAAAATCCCAAATTTTTTTGATTACTATTGCCGCCTTAGAAAATCAAGAGTATCGGGTATTCCCAGGGGCATCCCTACCGCCTTCCTGACTATCAAGCGGTTTAGGGTTTTGTTTAGCTACTGTCACCTCCCATCACTGCATATTGTTGCAGTGAAAACCCAGAGTTTGGCTGTTTTCCTATCAGTGCTAAACATTCAACAGAAGCACAAGCGAAAATTCTCAGGAGTTCTTGCCGTCTCAACGCGGTTCGCGTCTGTACAAAAAGCTCCTGTATTCTTGTGCTTCTGTGCTTACTGCCACCTTCTCCTAAATCCATAGAGGGCTTGTGGTTCTAATTAACAGAACACCAGGTACGCTGACGCGCTCCCGGCCATACTAGCTTGATTCTGGGGTACTCGAATGCCGAGCTGAAGCATTCCCAGGAACACTGCCTAACTTTAGCAGGTCTTGCCAATGGCAACATCAATAGTTGTGAGCTTACCGATATGTGCCTAAGTCTTGCGGTCATCTGCTGGAGATGCGAGCATCTCGACAGATGGCGGCAATATTAGTCTAATATTTGCCCCCAACCCCAGGCCCTACTCGGCTCGTGGGGATCGGCTACTTCACCTATTATTTGCTGAAATTAGCTGCCCCATATTTAAAGATAATCGCTAGCAGGAGTTAGAGGCAAGAGATACTTTTAGTAAATCCCGATGGTTAATTATACTTCTATAGCACAGGACAAGTAGTAGCAAGGGATACAGACGATCGAGCTCGATCAATAAGATTTGCGATGTTGAACTGCTTAAATACAAGCCAGAGGAGACAAGGAGATGAAGAAAAAAAGTTATATCTGGATCTAGGAGGTGGCAAATGCAGAATAATAAAGCTAGAGTTGGCTATTCCTAAAAATAACCAACTCTAGCTTTAGTTTTTGTTAATAATTGCGCTCTTTCCCTGGGAAGGGCAATTATGCTATTGTTACAAACTTATCCCAAGCGGCGAGTGCTCGCATCAGGCTCGCGATTGTAAATAGGAGTAGTATCGACGCTAGGAGTACCGGGAGTGCCGTAGTTAGCACGAGCTGTATCTACGCTGGGGTAATCGTAAATCCCCCATTCTTGAATGCCTCGCGGGCTTAGAATAGATTCGGCTCTGGCGATCTGGTCGTCTGTTCCTTTGACCATCACTAAATAATCACCCTTGGCTATGCGATCGCTATAAGCTCTAGCCCGTTCTTCGGGAATTCCCAAGCCGACTAAGGCCCCTATCAAACCGCCAGCGGTGGCACCAATTGCCGTACCTGTGAGGGTAGTTGCGAGTGCAGTTGCACCGGCTCCAGCCAGCATAATTGGGCCAAGACCAGGAATGGCTACTAAACCCAATCCCACCAACAAACCTGTCAAACCGCCCAAAGCGCCGCCAGTCACGGCACCTTTAGCTGCACCTAAATCTGCTTTGTTGCCGGCGCTATCTTGTACGTCAACGCCTGCAATGTCATCTTGCCGATCGGCATCCCGGGCGATGACAGAAACGTTGTCCATGTTAAAACCAGCATTTCTCAACTCGCTGAGCGCTTGTTCTGTCTCGTGGCGGGTGGGGAAAACGCCTACTGCCCGCTTGTCTCGGTGGGCAACTCTGTCTCGATCGTGACTGCTGGGTACGTCGTAGATGCCCCAGTCTTGGATGCCGCGTACACTGAAGATACTCTGGGCTGTGGCGATTTCGGCATCAGTACCTTCTACAAATACTAGATATTCACCTCTTAAGAGGCGATCGTTGTAAACTCTTGCTTGCTCTTCAGGAACACCCAAACCTACCAATCCACCGACTAAACCGCCAGCAGCAGCACCGATCGCACCCCCTACTAAAGCATCTCCCAGAAGAGCTGCGATCGTACCACCTGCTACTATCGGGCCGATTCCCGGAATACTCAGCGCAGTTAGGCTGCCGATTAAGCCAATCAAGCCTCCCGTTACAGCCCCGGCGGTAGCACCTGCTTTAGCGCCGCGCCCTACTTGCTTGTCTTTACCACTACTAACCGTAGCTCCAGCGATGTTGTCATCGATGCGATCGCCGTCGGTATTTTGTGCAACTACCGAAACTTTATTCATGGGAAAGCCTGTACTTTGAAGCTCTCTAAGCGCTAATTCTGCGTCTTGATAATTAGAAAAGGCTCCTACAGCTCGCTTTTGTTGACCTAAAGCCATGTTTTTACATCCTCTGCTTGTTATGTATAGAATTTGTACAGCGACAAAATCAATTTTTGATTTGTGCTATTACCATTCCTTTATTCACTATTTTCCCTAGCATTTTCATCGGTCGCTAGGGGGAACCTTGCTATCTATCCTCCGACAGATTGGGAAATAATTCCTAAAGCCTGAATTCAGAAGATAAGCATCTAGAAATCTGAACTTAGAAGTCAGAATTGGGAAGAATCCATTCTGACTTCTAAATTCAGATTTCTACTGATTGTTTGATTTAGGCTGATTTGAATCGCTAGGAACTGCGGCTGCTACAACTGCCTTATTAGTTACGCTGTTGACACCTTTAATCTCTTTAGCTAAAGGTTCAATCTTCCCTAGATCTTTTTCGTTGGGAACTGTTCCTGATATAGTAACTGCACCATCTTTAGCAGCAACGGTTAGTTGACCTCCCGTGATGTTGACCTCTAATTTAGAACGGACTTCACTCTCTAGGTCGCCATCGGCTCTTTTTGCATCGCCGCCAGTTACATTGTTACGTTGTTCTCGTGCGCGAATATCAGAATTTGCTTGTGCTCTGCGAGTCTCGCTAGTAGCATCATCTTGGTTATTCTGAACGGTCTTAGTATCTGGTGTTTTGATATCTTCCTGCTGAGTAGAATTAGGAGCGTTAGCACTTGTTTTGGCAGTGTTGTCGCAAGCGGCAACTCCTAATAATAAGATACCACTGATCAGAAATGGTGTTAGCTTCTTCATATTTAAGGGGCCTCTTGTTAAGATTGGATTAGCCAGATGGACTTCTTCTCTGTCCTTTTCAAAATTTAAACTAGCTTTAACAAATATAGAAATTAATGGAAACTATTACATCGTTCTCTAGGTGTAAACTTGATATGTGTCGGTAGGTAGAGGAAAATATTAAGTACAGGAGTTATGAGAATAGAGGTAATAAAATAGTTAGGAACACCACACACATCTCTGAATTTGCACCCTTTCTATTCTCTGTGGTTCGTTCACAAAAATTTAGTTCCTAACTAATATAGCATGGCTCTCAGCTATCATTTTTTTAGAAATAAAAAGAATAGAGCAACTGGACACCAGACAAGACTCTCCTCTTTTTTCAAATTTGCCGATCGCGTGATGTTGGTGCGTTTGCTCTGAAGCCTGATTTTTGGTAACTTCTGGCTGGTGCGTAAGTGTTAAATTAATTCGTCCTAGCACCAGATTTGAGGTACTGTGTGGGAAATTAGGCGATCGCTCTGCGTGGAACCAGTAGAGTTCCTCGTCCAAGATGACGGCTACATTGACCTCAAACGCTTCTCTTGTTAATGATGGGTTGCTGAGAAAAATGCCTTTTAAATTTGCAGATTCTGTTTGTAGCGATCGCGCTTGCTTGAGTCGATCCCTAGACTAGCACTATAATAGACTTATCCAAATGTAAATTTTTACTAAGAGCTCGGTAAATAATGACCGCTTTAAGCATAGACCAAATTTCAATCCAGTTAGACAGCCAAAATTCAGCCGATCGGATGATCGCTTTAGCCAACCTCCGACACATTCCGGCGGTAGAGGCAGTACCTTTAATAAAAAAGGTGTTAGACGATGAAAATTTACAGGTGCGATCGATGGCAGTCTTTGCCCTGGGTGTGAAACCCACCGAAGAATGCTATCCGATTCTGGTGAAATTGCTAGCAAACGATCCAGATTATGGCATTCGCGCCGATGCTGCTGGGGCTTTGGGCTATTTAGGGGATATTAGAGCATTTGAGGCTTTAATACGCGCTTTTTATGAAGATACCGACTGGTTAGTGCGCTTCAGCGCCGCCGTATCTTTGGGTAATCTTAAAGATCCTCGTGCTCGCGACGCGCTAATCCAAGGCTTGGATAGTGAAGAAGCTGTCATGCAGCAAGCAGCAATTTCAGCTTTGGGTGAGATCAAAGCTGTGGATGCGGTGGAAGCGATTTTGCGCTTTGTCCAGTCGGAAGATTGGCTAATCCGTCAGCGTCTTGCTGAAGCTTTGGGGAATTTGCCTAGTCCTAAGAGTGTTTCTGCGCTGAAATACTTAGAAAAAGACAGCAATTCCCAAGTATCTCAAGCTGCATCGCTTTCACTTCAGCGTTTGTCTGAAGAGGAAGGGATTTAAACAGGTTTCAATTTTGAATTTTGACAAGACTTACGCAAAAGTATCCGTAACGCCGCCATCTTGGCGGTATCTTTATCGCGATTGATGGCGACCGTACTGCGATCGTGCGTAAGTCATATTTGAGTTAAAAGCTAAAACTCCATACTGTCATTGCGAGCTCCGCGAAGCAATCCCAACGCCTTAAGATTGCTTCGCGGAGCTCCTAGTCACTTAAATTTATATAGCCACGATTTTCCATCACCGAGTATTTTCTTTCAACTAAGTAAATCTACCTAATTAAACATAAGATCGGGATGGCTAAAAAGCTGACTGTATAAACATTCTTCCTTCTCTCCTAGATAACTAAATTTTTCTTCCTTCTTCCTTCTTCCTTCTACTTATCAAAAATATCCAATTGTTCGGCCTCTAAATCCTGTTTCTCCTGTTTCTTAATCCCCTTCCGCAACCCCATCGCAATCTTACTGTGCTTCTCAATTTGCCGCATAACTTGCCGAGCCCTTTCAATTACCGACGGAGGTAAACCCGCCAATCTCCCGGCTTCAATCCCATAAGATTTATCCGCACCTCCCGGTTGAACTTGGTGCAAAAAGATAATTTGATCCGGTAACTCTTTCACCGTCACCTGATAATTTGCTACATTCGGCAAAATAGATGCTAACTCATTCATTTCGTGATAGTGAGTAGCAAAAATTGTCCGCGCCCGAATCTCATTTGCTAGATATTCCGCCACCGACCAAGCAATCGAAAGACCATCAAAAGTCGCCGTTCCTCTGCCAATTTCATCTAACAAAACTAGAGATTTAGGTGTAGCATGATTGAGAATATTTGCCGTCTCATTCATTTCTACCATAAAAGTAGACTGACCAGTTGCCAAATCATCCACAGCACCAACACGGGTAAAAATGCGATCGCATATTCCCAAAGTTGCCGATTTTGCAGGTACAAAACTACCCGTTTGTGCCATCAACTGAATCAAACCCACCTGCCGTAAATAACAACTCTTACCGCTAGCATTCGGCCCAGTTAAAATAATTAAATCAGGTCTATTTACCGATTCTTCACTGCCTAAAAAAGCCGAATTAGGCACAAAAAATCCCGCAGGTAAAGACTTTTCTACCACCGGATGCCGCCCTTCTACAATTTTAATTTCCCGACTTTCTACCATAGTCGGACGACAATAACCATAATATACTGCAACTTCAGCCAAACCGCACAAAACATCAGCGGCAGCCACCGCACGGGAAACATTACGAATTACTTCCGCCTGTTCTCCCACCGACTCGCGCAATCCCGTAAAGATATCATATTCTAACTGATTCAAATCCTCTCGTGCCGTTAAAATTCTTATTTCCCTTTCTTTCAATTCTTCAGTGCTATAACGCTCTTCATTAGTCAGAGTTTGCTTGCGAATGTAATCATGTGGAACTTGATCGATTTTCGATTTTGTAATACTAATATAATAGCCAAAAGCTTTATTATAGCCAACTTTCAAGTTGGAAATTCCCGTGCGCGTTCTCTCCGTTGCCTCTAAATTAGCCAGCCATTGTTGATCCCCTGATGCCATGCCTCGCATTCGATCCAACTCATCATTAATACCTGGGCGGATTAAACCACCCTCTTTTAAATGAATAGGCGGTTCATCTACTAAATAAGCATGGATATTTTGCCCTAAGTTCTCTAGCACGGGCGGCACATTTTGTAATGCCTTAAGATAAGGGGAACGTCCCTGCAATGCTACATTCGCTAGTTGTGGTAATTTCTCTAAAGAATCTGCCAAAGCAACCAATTGTCTAGCAGTTGCAGTACCAGAACCCGCACGACCAGCCAGCCTTTCTATATCATAAATTTGGCGTAATAATTGCTGTAAATTTTGACGCAAAGAATTATTTTCTACTAATTCTTGAATAGTGTCATGTCTAGCACGAATAGCTTTAATATCTAACAACGGTTGCAAGAACCAGCGACGTAAAGCGCGACCTCCCATTGCAGTATTAGTTTTATCAATTGCCCACAATAAAGAACCGTGAAAATTGCCATCGCGGACTGTTTGGATAATTTCCAGATTGCGACGAGTTTGGTGATCGAGAATTAAAAAATCACTGAGTGCATAAGTGTGTAGAGGTTCTAAAGGAACTGAATTTTCTTTCTGAGTTTCTTCTAAGTATTCTAATAAACCGCCAGCGGCGCGAACTCCTAAAGGGAGATTTTCACATCCCATACCTTCCAGCGATCGCACTTTAAATTTTTGTAGAAGTCTCTGTTTTGCCTCTGGAAGAGTGAAGGGAAGTTGCTTCCGCAGTGAATAGCAAAATGAAGGAGGTAAAGATTCAGGTAAATGTTCCGATCTTTCTCCGGGTCTTAGCATTGTACCTACATTCTGGCTATGAGTAGGAATTAGAATTTCTGACGGCTGCAAGCGGAGTAATTCTAGATTTAATTGTTCTAAATTAGTAGATTGAACAGTTAAGAATTCACCTGTAGAAATATCAGTATAAGCTAAACCCCAATGTTCGCCAGCAATCACAACTGCTGCTAAAAAGTTATTTTGACGAGGTTTAAGCATCCCATCATCTGTCAAGGTTCCGGGAGTGAGAATTTTAGTAATTTCTCGCTTAACTTGGCGACCTTCTTTAGCAGCAATTGCTGCATCTTCTACTTGGTCACAAATTACTACCGCATAGCCTTTTTCTACTAACATGGCACTGTAGCGGTCTAGTGCGTGGTGTGGTACACCTGTCATCGGTACTCTACCGATTTCTTTACCACCTTCCTTGCTAGTGCAAACCAGTTCTAATTCCCGTGAAATGGTAACAGCATCTTGGAAAAAACACTCAAAAAAATCGCCGACACGAAAGAAAAGAAGCGCATGGGGATATTGTTCTTTAACACCGACATACCGCTGCATCATCGGTGTCAGTTTATCAAAATCTAGCAATCCGTAGTCAGCATTACGGATATTGGGTTGATTGGGGTCAGTAGGAGTAGATGCAGTATAAGGCATAGAG
>NZ_JAQMUA010000395.1:0-27700 GCF_028330895.1 Kamptonema animale CS-326
AATCACCCCCGGTTTTCACGCCACAGATTCCGACTGGAAAATTGTCAAAGCGATTTTTAGAATAGGCGATACTGATATTGAATCCTTGAAAGAACAAGCAAGCATCAGAGCCGCAGTTGCACCAATATCCACAGACCACATCTTGGAAGTATTGACAGACTTTGGCTATGACGTAACCTTGGTACAAGCCAAGCCTAAACAGCCGAAATTCACCGCCACCCAAGTACAACAGCAAGTCCAAGCAGCTTTGCAATTTGCAACACCCGAACTATCAGATCCCAAATTGGTGGAACTGGTAAAAGCTTTGCGCGATCGCACATCCCTACAACAAGAATTTAACAACTGTGTAATTGAAAGCGAAGCCAAGAGCCACCTCCGCCAGCAATTGAACCAAACTCAAAGGAAAATAGCGGCTATAGCCAGTGAATTATTTATAGATGAGTCGCCATTGGAGCCAAAAGCCGAGGAATCTCAATCAGAGCCTAAAGCCGCCGTAGCCGACTTGGAAACTATTCGCACCCAAGTTGAAGCAGAAGTAAGTGCTCACTACGAAAATTCAATAACTCAATTAGTTGAGAAAGTGCAACAACTCGAAGCCGAGTTAGCAGCAAGCTTAAATCAGAATTCCTCCGAGGGTAATAGTGCAGCTTCAACGAACTCGACGGTCGAGAAAAACTTAAGAACCCCAGTTAATGCGATCGCCACCAGTACCGAAAAGCCCAAAATTGAAATCAATAACGTCGTCCGAGTTATTGGTGGAGGACGAGGCGATTACAAAGGTCGAATGGGACGAGTAGTAAGGTTTGAGAAAGTAGTATCCCTCACCGGCTCATCCGGCGAAGCTGCAATAGTAGCCTTTGATGAAGGGACTCGCCACAAAACAGAAGTGCCAATTTACAATCCCCAGCAAAACTTAGCATACATCAACATCTCCCCAGAAGAAGTGGAGCGCATCTCCATCGGCTTTCACAGCGCTCGCGAACTTAAACAATTACGAGCCGAAAAAGAGAGCTTGAAACAAGTCTATTCAGGAGAGGCGATAGCCAAAGATTTGGGAAAAGCCCTAACACCAGCAATCGGCAAAGAAAAAGTGCAAGAAATGATAGCGGAGGGTAAAAACGGATTGTCTGCCCTGGGACGTTATCTGTGCGAATTAATTCTCGACTATGCCACCGTGTTTTAAAGGAGGGGGAAGGGGAAGGGGAAGGGGAAGGTTAAGAGGGAAAGAGGAAGGAAAAGGAGATTAATTATGTCATCACATCGCGAACAATTTATTTGGCAAAGAACAGCAAAGTTAGCTGTGAAGTGTTACGAGATTACCAAAAAGTTTCCCAAGGAGGAACTGTATGGTCTTACTAATCAACTTCGTCGAGCTGCGGTTTCTGTACCTGCCAACATTGCTGAAGGCTATGGACGCAATACAACAACCGATTATGTACGATTTTTGCACATAGCTGAAGGTTCATTGCGAGAAGTTGATACCCATGTATGGATAGCCACTGAGCTTGGCTATATCAATCAACAAGATAGTCATGCCCTCTGCCAAGAAATTGACGAGTGCATTCGCCTTCTTTTGTCTACTGCTAGAAAATTAGCATCTCGTACTTAAGAAGGGGAAGGGGAAGGGGAGGGGGAAGGAAGGATAGATTTTAGCTTTCCTTTCTTCAAAAAAAGCTAAAACAATAAGTGGGATTTTCCCATTCGGCAGAGATCACGGCAAAGCCTTCCCTTTCCCCTCTTCCCCTTCCCCCTCCCCTTCCCCTTCGATTTAACCCTCCCCTTCGATAAAATTATGAAATCACAACAACAATTTATAATTCCTGAACCAGTAACACCAGATAGATTTTGTGATTTTTGGATACCTAAATTGTTAACTAATGGCAAGTATAGGTCAGAATTTCGCTTACTGGGATTGTCAGAATCCGAAGCAGGTTATAAAGCGGAACGAGTGAGGTTTTTACAGAGGTTGATTGAGGGCAAAAAGAACTCAACTATATACAAGTGGTTGAACAACCCTAGCGGATGTCCTTTAGAAGTATGCCTCTTTTTAGGGGCACTGCACATTACCTGGAATCAAACTATTACTCGAAATTAGCGCGAACACAATAAACTAAAGTATCTGATTCTCCCTATTATTCATTGAGTTGGGAGCAATTTTGTTGTGACTACTTTTTGAATAAAAATACACGACTTACGCAGAAACAACATATACAGTAGATTGCAGGTTTATGGATGACAGTCAATTTAGTAAGCTTTGGTTCGGCTAATTGAATTACTTACATTAGTTTATTCTATTTACTTAGAATTTGCTGTAGCTAGGTATTAAGAGACTTTACCTTTTATCATAAAACTCCCAATTATCAAATTGTTTTCTCAAATTTTCCACATTGAAAATTTGAGAAAACAATTTGCCAATCTCAGGGTAATCTTTTAACCTTAAGTTATCGGACAAATCAAACAAACATCCGACCACTTAAAAACAAACCGCAAAAATGTCAGATGAAACTTCAGAATGGCTTCCCCAGTAATTTCCAGACTAATCGACATTACCGATTACTCAGAAACCAGCGTTTTATTAGACCAAGACGAGTGGCAAGATGGAAACGTAATTACACTAAACCGCAATGATTTAATCCGCATTGCAGTTGACAGTAACGAGCGCGAAGTAAGGCAACAAGATTTACTCCAACTAATTTCTATTAGTAGGGATACTTTTCACCGCCATCACACGCAATTACGCCTATATTGCCATTCGTACCGTGCTCATTACCGCAATCAAAGAACACAAAAGAGGAAGCTGTGGTACACGGCATTCCAGCAATGGTGCCACCGTTTGTTAAACGCCCTTTACCAATACAAATCTTATGGAAGGGTGACATACAACAAAATCACACAGTTTCTCAAAAGTCAACAGGGAAAACAAATATTTAGCGAGGAAACATTCAACTATGCCCTACACCAAATCTCAATTGAGTCAAGAATGGAACCTCCCCATTGAAGACATCCTAGATGCGATGGCCGATATCGAAATTGACCCCAATCTTGACCAACTTTCAGAAGAGCAAGTAGATGAAATATTTGCCCAATTAGCAAGTTCAACACCGTCACAACCACAACCACAAATAAATCTACCCCCGACTCCACCTACCTCAAAAACTTTAGAGGAAACCCCAGTAGGAAGTCTTACCAATAAAAGCGATGAAAACATCGAATCATCAGCAAACACAATTGCTGACGATTTAAAAGCAGCTTCCGCCCAAAACTCCACACTAGATGAAGTATTGCGGGAACAAGCCGCAGTAGTCGGTGCAATTAAAGGCGAACAACTTGTCACAGTCTATGCCGATAGTTGTTTGAGAACACTTCAGCAAGGTAAGCAAAACTTTACTGAATGGTTAATAGCAGCAAATCATAAAGAAATCGTGGCAGATAGTGAAAGTTTTAACCCTTCTAAGTATGCAACCAGCTTGGGTGTGCCACTCCCAAACGAGATTTACAGCAGTGCGGCAACTGTCAACATCAACAGCTCAAAAGAACTGCTGGACAAGTACAAATCATCAGCAGAGAAAGTGCGGAAATCAACGCTCTTAGAAAGCGAGTTGGTGAGTTAGAGAGGCGGTTGAAAGAAGAGAGGCGTATTCCTAGTTATTTGGCTAGATTAGCTGGTAAATTGACGGCTCGCGCTCTCTCTAAAAACATCAAGCCAGGGTTAAGGGACAACTTTAATTACGGAGAAGAACTAGCTCAAATTATGCGGCTTGGTTGAGTAAATTTCATTAATTTCACAGGAGGATGTTATGGTACAAATTGTTGATGTTTCCGCTGTAATAGTAGAAGTGAAAACAGTCGAAACTGTTTGGGCAAAACTGAGAAAAGCTTGCGGTTCTATGCTTCGACAAGGGTCAGTAAGCATTTTCACAATATGGGAGGCTAAAAGCACAATTTCTATGTGGGAAGAACTCAGTTTTTTAATGAGATTGGGGTAAATCTATGACCCATTTTCTGGAAGCGTTTCTTGCCAAACTACTGCTTGAAACTTTATTAAGAGTTGGACGCAGTGATAGTAAACAAGACTTAACTCCCGATAGTAGCAAACAAGACTGGTTGTTAAATATTTGGGTGGCTATTCTAGTTGCTTGTTCCAGCCTGGTGATGATTGCGGGCACTCTATATCTCTGCTCATTCTCATACCAGCAAATAACTAAGTTCAACCATATTTTACATCCAGAAAATGGAGGTGATAAATAATGTGTTTTGGGACAAAAAGACTGAACTTAGGCATCGAGTAGTAGTTGAGATTGAGGAAATTACAACTTACAAATTCAATGCTTACAAATTTGCCTCATTTTTACTGGGATCATTTCTATTACTAAGTCTGGTTTTTAACAGAGGATATTCCTCTAATAATTACCAGTCAAGAGATGCTAACCCATCGGTTATCGAAGATACCAACAACATTCAAATCGAAGAGGAAATTCAATGAACAATCCCTTTAAGAACGAAGACACGCTCAAAACTGGGTTTTCCTTTCAACAGGAGCAAAGAACTCAGAGCACTTCATCCTTTGGCATTTTTGCTGGTGCAGCTTTATTTTTACTAGCTTTAGGAGCTATTGGCCTTCTGCAAGTGGGTGATGGTTCTGGTGGAGGTAATCATAATGGCAATCGCCAACCCGTAGAGTCCTCTTTTGCTCCCTCTAACTACGTCAAAAGCTAACCATGCGACCACATTTATTGTGTTGGGTTGCTGTTACTTGTATTGTGGCAGCAATCCTCCCCAAAAAGCCTGAATTTTACCAGTTTTACCAACCATACCATGAAATATCTAGCGCCAATTGTCTTACTAGGATTAGCTTTTTACCTTTTATCAACAGCTAATACCTCACCCCAAAAGTTAGCTCATGCAAACCCATTTTCTGATTTCTTCAGTCTAATCTTTGGGCGCGGAAATGCCAAACATCAGAAGGGTAGTATCCCCCAATGATTAGCAAAATACTCACATCACCGCAAGTTGTGTACCTTGCCTTGATGTGGGCAATACAGATAGCGAATGAGGAAATATATGCCGGGGAATTGAGAAGGTTGGGGCTGTACACAGGTGTAGGAGGAATCTACTTAGTTGGGATTATAACTTGCCCTTTCCTTCACGCAGGTTGGTTACACCTAATCGGCAACACTTTTGCTTACATTCCTTTGTCTGTTCTCTGTTGGAAAAACTTCCCTTTTGTATTTTGGTTTTGTGTAATTCTGGGGGGTTTAATTGCTTGGGTGATTACCCCACCTGGAACAGTAGCAGTCGGTGCTTCCGGTGTTATTTACGGGCTTTGGTCTTACCTGATTATTCGGACATTACCCGTTCTATTTTCCACGTTTAAACAACCGTCAGCTAAGGGTTTTGGGCAGTTTACTATCATGGCGGTTACGTCTTACTTAACAGTGAAAATGTGGGGAGAATTATGGCCAGGGATGGTTCCGGGACTTGTACCCAGAGGTATTTCTTGGCAAGGGCATTTAGGGGGAGCAATCGCCGGTGTTGTAGCAGCATTTGTTAAACCATTCAATCAACAAAATCTGGAGGAATAATTTAATGGGAATTGGCAACCGAGTTTTAAACATAATCAAAGCTAAAGTTGGGAGCTTTTTAACCGCTCACGAAGACCCAGAATTGATGCTAAATCAGACAATTGAACAGATGCAGCGTGAGTTAATTCAGCACAAGAATGCGATTGCAAATGTTGGTGCTGCTTACATGGAAACTCAAGACAAATTAGCTGCTGTAAATAAAGAGATTTCGGTATGGCATCAGCGGGGTTTATTGGCAGTGCAGGCAGGTAATATACAGCTTGCACAACACGCAGCCATGAAAAAGCAGGAAGCGATTGTGCTGCAACAGAGTTTGTCTAATTCTCTGGCAATAATAGCTCCCAAGTTTGAGGAATATCGGGTGCGGTATGAAGATTTATCGGCTAAAGTCAGTCAGTATAAAAATCAGAAAGCTGAGTTGACGATGCGGGTGCGGGCTGCAAAAACTCAGCAGGAATTGGATAAGGCTTTGTCTGGGGAATTTGGAACTGCTTTTGGTCAGTTTGATGAGTTAGCGAATCGGATTAAGCAGTTTGAATATCAAACTCGTGCTGCTGGATTGCTCACTGAAAATATTGTCAGCGAGCGCGATTTCTTACGATTGGAAGCACACAGTACAACGCAACAGCAATTAACTGAATGGGAAACTCGCCACTCTTTACAGCCAGCTACTAGCATTCCTTCAAAATACACTCGTACTGTTACTACCAGTGTTACTTCCAATAGCTCAGCTAATGTAATTCCTCCTATTGCACCCATTGCTCCTATTCCTCCTATTCCTCCCATTTCTCCAACTGACTTTGAAGATCAATTTCGTCAGCTTGAACTGAATTTTAGGTAGGAATGGCTAGGTGTCAGCTTACAAAGGAAGCAATTAGGAATTGTATGAGATACGCAATCAGACTCACTAAGGAAAACATAGATTTTGTCAAGAGCATTGTAGAATCTGCCGAATACAATACAGAGTTGAATAGCGATTCAGATTTAGGGACTGAAATTGGTAAGTTATGGCACGCAATATACGGCTATCGCAGTGATTATGATACCTTCTTTGCAATGGGAACAACCATCATGTTTCTGCTAATTCAGTTACGGGAAAATCGACCGCATGAAGATATTGCTAGCTGCTTGTATGAAACAAGTTTATTAGCGGAAGAACCGAGAAATTAGGAGCTAAAATCAGGTTCTATCCCTCTCTGGCACGATTTAGCTTATAGGGGGTTTTAGGAGCCTCAAACTCAGTCACAGCCAGAAAAATTATAAATCAACCTCAAATTTTTTCTGTGACTAAGTTTAAGCCTGTTTTCCGGCTCCGTTTTATCTAAGTCTCGTTAGCAACTTGAATAAATTTAGGTAGTTCCATCAATGGATAACAAGATATCAAATTGGTTGGTTTTGCTGCTAATAGCAGCAAGTGGAATAGCGTTATGCTACACCCTGGGAAGAATGCGAACGCTACCAGATTCACAGAATAGTTCACCTAGTAATTCACTTCGTAACTCAAGCCCGTAATTTCATTAATAGGAAGTAAACATGAAAGTTTGGATGGTTGTTTTAGTCTTTGGTTTCTTTGTTGGTACTTGGTCTGGTTGGGAACTTCGAGGTAAGTTTGAAAATAACCCCGTTGCTGCGGCAAAAAGTTGGATTTCTCAAACTTTTAATCGTCAACATAAACCTCAAAATTGCCAATGACCAACAAAGAAATTATGTCGAGCGTTAAAAATGGATTGGCTTTGGTAGGAGTAGGTTTTATTTTGATGAGAATAGCGATACTTGTAACACCTACTTTACCATCTTTACTGCCATTAGCTTCTCCAAATAATCGAGTTTTCCTTGAGACTTTGAAGGTTTGAAAAATGAAGAGAAAAGCATCGGGGTTATTAATACTAATAGGTTTATCCTGCTTCGGGATGGCTGGCTGCGATATTGTTCCAGAAGCGGTATCGCAGCCAAACCTAAAATCGCACTCAGAGAAATCAGCAAAATTAAGCACAATCAAAGAAAGTGTTGTCTGGCTGACTAACAATTATCGCAGCAATAAAGGTAAAGACGAATTATTCGTTAATCCTCGGTTGTCATTGTTAGCAAGAAAGCATAGCGAAGATATGGCATTAGGACGAGTTGGGTTTGGTCATGGCGGGTTTAATTGTCGCGCACAAACAGCCAAACTTTACTTGGGAGTTGAAAGTATTGCTGAAAATGTGGCGATGAATTATGGCTCTAAAAATCCAGCTACAACTGCTATGAATGGATGGAAAAAAAGCCCTGGTCATAATAAAAATATGCTCGGTAATTACAGCCAGATTGGTGTAGGAGTTGCTAGGAATAAACAGGGGAAAATTTACTTTACTCAACTTTTGGCTCGATGAATACATTCATATTTGGGGCAAGAGCGCCCCCGTTGTTATAGAACGGGTTTAAATTGATAGCAACGGTAACGTACAAGATTGGAGGAAAACTGTATGAATTTTGTTCAATCACTCTTTGGTAAACGGCATTCTGGGATATCTCAGAATCAGATTGACAACCTGACACCCAGCCATTTGCTTAAGCCTTATCAGAGCGATTTAGACCCTAGCAAAGTTAAACAGTTGCCAGGATTTAATGTGCCTGCTATCAAGCACGATAAAGTGCTGGCAATGGCAACTAAGGCTGGGGCAATGCAAGCGGAACAAGGTGCTAAAGTTCTGGGTGAAAAAGTTGAAAACGCCAAAAAAGTTCTGCAAGCTGCGGCAGAAATAGAGACTAAATCTGCTGAATTGGTTGGAGCTTACGGTTCCTATCAAACGAAGCGGATGCAGGCGGAATTTGCTAAACAACAAGCTAACGCCCAATTGGGTTCTGCGGCTGCGGATTTGGCTACTAAACATAACCAAGCTGCGTATAGTTTGCAGTCGGCTGTAGATGTGGCAAAACTGCAAATTCATTTAGATGCTGACCGCTACGAAAAGGTGGGAGGTTTCTAATAATGTCGAGAGCACTGATGGCTGGAGGGATATTTTTTCTTCTTTCTGGCCCGCTCAGTGCCGCGTGTTACTATAGCAAGATTTATAGGGAAATCCAAAGTTTTTCCTACGCGGCATTGGTAATTTTAATTTTAGCGACTACTATTTCTATTCTATTTGATGAAACTGTGGGCAATGCAATTGCAGTTAAACCCACTGATGTGAGAGGGGGGGCTATTCTCTGTCTAACTTGTTTAATTAGTACGGTGACAATTTTTGCTTTTGCTTTGCATCGGATTATTGCTTTGTACTGGTTGGGTGGATTAGCAGTGGTGCTGGTGTTAGTAGGATTTTTAATGGTTTATTGGTTGGGTAGGGGTAATGGAGAGTAAAGAATTAGATTTTGAAATTGGGATTGAACGACAGTGGGTGTCAAATGGGATTCGTTACTGTATTTATACTGCTGGAATTACGTTAATTGGTGTCAATGTCGCGGTTTGGTCGCTGGTTCCATTTTTATACTCTAATTCCAAGGATGCTACTCATCGGGTAGCGAACAATTGTAGTTTTATTTTCCAATCACTTAGTGGTGTGGTTTTACTGATTGGTGGTGCAATTGCGGCCCATGATGAACCTCTTGCTCGTATGGAACGGGAGAAACGTCGCAAAATTTTTGCTCATCGGCAAGCTGTACAGGAGCAGATGGCTAAAAGCGCTACTGAACAGATTTTGATGAGTAGGCTTTCTCAATCTTGGGACAACTCTTCAGGAACCGCTCAGGGGAACCCGTCTGCATCTCAAGCACAATTAGCAACGCATTCCCCAAATACGTTTAGCTTTCCCTCCACACAGGACTCAACAGGAAGGGGGGTAGAAGAGGAAAAATCTTCTCTTCCCCCTTCCCCTTATTCGCAAGACATTACAACTAACGTCTTACGAGTTTTAAAAATGTACAACATTGAGGCTCAAGTTTTGGATTTGGTGAAAGGGCCAAGCACGATTGCGCTTTACGTGCTTCCCAATTCTGACTCGCCCGCAACAGTCGCTAAAATCGCAGGGTGTGCAGCAGAACTTCAATCTTTCCTTGGTCTTTTACATAAACCTCTGATTAGCCCTTCGTCTAAGGGTATTCAAATTGAATTACCTCGCCCTGACCGCCAAGTTATTCCTTTGGAGAGTGTTTTGCCGTTTCTACCTGCGGACTTGAAAGGGAAAATGTCAATGCTAGTAGGAGTTGATATTAATTTTGAACCTGTTTTTGGGGATTTAGATGAGCCTTATTCTGCTCATTGGTTAGTAGCTGGAGAATCTGGTTCGGGTAAAAGTAAAGCATTGCAGAGCGCGGCTCTTTCCCTGATTCTACGGCATCCGCCAGCCGAAGTTCAGCTAGTAATCATTGACCTAAAAGAAGAGACATTCCCGCACCGAATTTGGGGGAATGTCCCTTGGTTGTGGAACGAACCTAGTTATGAGCCTGAATCAGCTTTATTGGCGATTGCTGCTCTCAATGATGAAATGGAAAGACGCAAGGCTGTGTTTCGGGAGAATGGTGTTTCTAATTTTGTTGAATATTGCCAATTATCAGGTGTAGACCATCTCCCGCGCTTAGTATTATTCAGTGATGAAACGTCAGATTTGAGTAGCAAAAAATCTGCCTACAAAGAGCGATTTAACGAACTAGCAGAACCCGCAGCGCAAAAATGGCGAAGTTTTGGTATTAATTGGATATTAGCTTTACAGCGTTGCACAGAGGATATGCTTTCAAGGGCTGTGGTTTCAAATTTGCAGGCTAGAGTTTGTCTTAAGGTGATTGATGGTCATAATTCTAAGGCGGCAATTGGCATTCCAGGTGGGGAGGAATTACTAGGAAAGGGTGATATTTTGGTGAGGATTGCGGGGACGTTAACGCGAGTTCAAAGTTGCTATTGTAATCCAGAGCAGTATCTATCCCAATATGCGCTGACAAGTCCTCAAAAGACTAGAATTAGCACTGCTTACAATCCACCATCGGCACCCACAGAAAGAGCACGTTGGATTTCTCAACTGGCTGATGTAGAACTTTCTCAACCTAATCATACCTCCACATCCTCCACACTCGATAACCATAGAGCGACACACCCTCCACATTCTGACCTCCACAGGTTGGAACCTTTGATGCACATGGACTCCACAGAATCTACAGTCTCCACATCTCCACAGTCTTTACTGCCAAAAAACTGGGAATTCCCTAATCCTACTGACGAAATTTCTCCACATCTTAAAGATGTGGTGTTAGATTATAAATACTCTGGGATTGGGAAAATTCGGACAATTAAAGAGGTATGGGGGTTAGAAAGGAGTGGTACAGATTTACGATATAAAGCTGCTGAAAATCAATATAAAGCTATTCTTAGTGGTGAAGGGTTTGAGTGTTAAAGTTGAAGTTACATTCTCTCAAATACCAAAGATACCTCAAATCTAAAAAGTGGAAACAGCTTTCAATACTGTGTCGCGCTGCAACTAACAATAAGTGCTGTATTTGTCTCGCTCCCTCAGCAGAGACTCATCATGCAACTTATCACAACTTAGGTAAAGAGAAAATAGGAGACGATATTTTTGGTGTTTGTTTGCTTTGTCATAAAGCTTTACATAATAAGTTTTTATGGTTGAATAAAAATCAGAGGGAAAAGATGCACTTGTTTCTCAAGAAAAGGTTTCAAGAAATTACTAGCAAAGGGAGAAGTTGAGGGCTGTGTGCTACAAAGTGCAGTGATGGCGTAGCTGCCTACCTCCGGCATCGCACAAGTGGATGACCAGGAGGGCAAAAATTAAAGTCAGCGAAGACCAGAAGGTCACATAACCGAAGGCAGAAAATGGCTTGTAATGAGATCTGCCCAAATTCAGGAACTTCTGGGTTCGATAAACCTTGAGCCTGTGGAACAGGTTTTGGCTGAACTTGGAGAGCATTAAATAGCATGGCTCAAATCAGGGGAAGGGATATCCTACGTCAAGTTAAAGAAAGGTGTAAACCATTTCAAGAAACTTTTTTAGCTAAGATTGTTACCATCATCAGGTTCTCACCACCTCCCGATTTAAATGACATACAAAGAGATAAGTACCGTGCAGCGGAGATTTCAGCTATTGAAAAAGTAAAGGCATTTACTTTTATTAACTGTGAAGAGGAATAATCAATTTATAATTTCCTTAGTATCACGCTCGCCTGTTGGTTTGCCCAAAGAGCAAGGAACGATCGTTGAACGCAAATTTTTCAAGTAGTAATATTTCACTACCTTAATTGTCGAATCTAAAATTAATTATTGAGTTTTTAGCTAATTTTATAAATTTGGTATATAATTAAAATGTGTTTACCTAAGCAAACACCGCTCTCAAAATGGAACGAAGACTTAGCCTAATTTAAACAATCATAAAGACTATTTTTAACAATAGTTCGGAGATTTTCGCTGAAACCCTTATTCTTTCGTTCATCTTGGAAGTGTAAAACCCTGGTTTTTTAGTTTAGTCACTCAAAACTGTTCAGAACTATTGTTTTAAATGTTGTAAAAGAAACTACATCTAAGGGGAGAGGGTGGCACTCTCGTGATGCTCTAAATGAACTTTTTGCTTTCTATTCCTTGAGTGGCATTGCTCCCCTCGTGCCAGAAAAGGTTAATCTGCTAGAAAGTGCAAATCTAGCTGCCAGGTAAACTCGCCATTCGCAGGAGTCCGTACTGATGGTTTCGATGAAGACTGAGATCGAGCAAAATATTATTGCATCGGCGCTCTGGTCAACGAGTGGTGCCTACTTTGGACAACTCATCCACAGACTACCCCGCCTGAAACCGCTACTGTGGCTGTACGCGCCGCAGTGGGGCGGAAGGTACTCTACCCCTTCAAGGCAGCAGATACTGGATACAGTATCGGAAATTCTTGAATTCACGGTGACAGTCTTACAGGAGAAGCTAAGGTGAACGCACTTACCACAGTTGAAATCGATCCAAAAAACATTCTGACCCTCAGCCAACTGGCGAATCTTGACCCTTCCGCCATTAAAGCCATCATGGAACAGCGGCTCAAAGATATGAATTGGACAACTTACCAGTTGGCTAAGGCTTACGGGGCTCTTAAAGAGGGACGTTCTGACATCAACCCTAGCCGCTATACTACTACCGTTACCCAAGTCTTAGAAAAACCAGAGACAGCCCGCTGGAACACGGTTTGCCTAGTTTTAGCAGCAATGGGTCTGTTGGTGCAGGTAGTATCTCTCAACCCGCAAATTTATTCGCTGACAAAGTAGATAGCCATCCCATCCGATTTCAAGCGTTCCCAAAATCCCTTAAGCTTTCCGTACTTACGACATAAATCCATAAGTAGACAAGTCGAGGAAACCTTACTATCTCTTGACTAAACCGCACTTATTTACTGAATACTTATATAAGTAGTCTGGCTGTTGCCTGCTCCCTATAGTTTTTTAACTATCGTAACTAAGCAATTAATTATATCGTAGTTACGATATACTAAGCTCTAGTTAAAGCTTCAGCTAGGGCATCAACAGTAAGGAGGTTAGCTTGGCAGCAGATTCTACTTACATGGGTTTGGGACTTCAGCCAGTTTTTAAGATCCCAGCCCAATCAGTCAATCGGGGGCAGCATCGATGAACAGTGCATCTAACCAGCCTCCACAGACGATCGCCCAAACCATTGAATGGCTAAACTATGTTCTCGGCCGGCCCGCACTGCCGGAATGCCCTACAGAATGCGAAAGAGACTGCGGCGTTCAAGGCGGTAAAGCGCCTGCATGGATCAACCGCAATGGCAAAGCAGTTAAACTCAGTTGGAAAACCTATCAGAACCAACTGCCAACTCAAGCGGACTTGACAAAGTGGTTTGAAAGAACTTCAGGCATCGGCACCCTTGGAGGCGGCCCCAATGCCCAGGGACACTATATTGGATTTATCGACCTCGATCGCAAAGAAAAAGTCTTCTCCTCGCCATTAATTTTCGAGGCGAGGCTGGAAAAATGGCTCAACAATTACCCCCTCCTCAAAGAAGCCCCTCGATTTCGCACTCCCTCCGGCGGCTACCGAGTTATCCTCGCCTTCACCGAAGAACCAAACTGGACAGCTTTCAGCTTAGATTCAGGCGGCACTCGAATGGGGGAACTGCTGGCGAGAAACGGCGGCCACACCCTGCTGCCCCCTACTGTCGGCGCGAACGGTATCCCGTACCGCTGGGAGTATTTTGTTGCATATCCGCCCACCGTCGCTAAACCCGAAGATGTTGGTATTTACCCGACCCGGCATCAACACTCGTCTACACCAACCAACCCGCGCCCCACAACCACCACTTACAGCCCCGGCGCAATTCGCCTAGAAGACCTCATCTCCCCCCGCGCCCTTGAAATTCTCACAGGAGGTGCCAAAAGGGGCGATCGCTCCGATGCCCTGACCGCTCTCATCTCCGAATGCTACGGCTGGGAAGAATTCTGCCATCGCGAAAACATCCCCTACTCCGGCACGACTGAAATCTTAGCCGAGTACGCCTGGGGGCAAATGGAAGACAGTAGCCTCGATCCGCACAAATGGCAACGCATCCTCAAAACCATCAGCCCCTCCGCTTGCCAAACCGCCGCCGAATATCGCAGCGGAGACTCTGAAAATTGCTGGAAAAAGATTTATCGGCTGGACCTTGAAACCTTCCAGGCAAAATGCCCCCCTCACATTAAAGATAGGATTTTAGGAGAATGGGGTATCGACAAGCGCCCCAGAGCCTCCCCCACCGACAGCCAGCAACAGCTAAACTCTCAAAAGTTACAACCAGATTATATAAAGCCAGAGATCGCCTCCCAAAACTTCGGTCTGATTGCAGATAATTCTCACCCGCCTGACTTCGGCGTGACCCAAGGGCCGGCTCAGGGCCCAGACCCTCAATCGAACCCTTCAGACAGTAAACAGAAAGAAAACCTGCTCCTCAAATATATTGACCAGATCCTAGAACGGGAGAACATTCCCTTATCAGAACGAAAAGCCAAGTGCGCCGAAATTGCTCAAGCACTGGAACTAGACCCCAAATACGTCGAACAAATCGCTTTAACCCGGCTACAAGAACAACAGTTCGCAGAAGTCGAAAGCGAAAAAACCCTGATTGAAGATTTAATTAGCAAGCGCAAGCAGAGTCTCGACTTGCACCAAATTTTACCACCAGAAATTGCCTGCATCCTGGCACAAGTTGCTGCTGCCATGCCCACCAGCGCCGAACACCTGATGACAGTAGGTTGGTCAACCTTCGGCTGCGCGATCGGCACCGCCGCTGAAGTTGTCGCTTGGTCTGGATTCAAACAAAAGTCCTGCGTGCTGTGGACAATCAACACAGCCCGGTCGGGAAAGCTCAAAAGTCAAACTCAAGAAGTTATGGTCAACCCCATCCGGCTCTTGCAGCAGGATGCCAACAGCGAATACCGCATTGCTCTCAAAAGCTACAGAGAAGCAGAAAAAGCCACCCAGCAAAATCGAGACCCTGATGGTCTGCCCCTTGAAATTCCACCCCCACCCGTCCCTCGCGAATATTGGGTCGAACACATCACCGTAGAAGCCCTAATCCGCACCATCAACGAAAATCCACGCGGCTTCCTCGTCCACCGCGACGAAATCGACGGCTTCTTCAAAGCCCTCAACAAATATCGGGCTGGCAAGGGGGACGACGAAGCCTTTTACCTCACCCTCAACAACGGCGGCGGTCCCAAAGTCATCCTCATCGATCGCGATCGCCGAGTCGAGGTGGAGAGGTCGTGCGTCCCCATCACCGGCACCATCCAACGCAAAACCCTCGATGAAGAACTGACACCGCGCAAAATATCCAGCGGTTGGATGGCCCGGTGGGTAATCTGCTTAGCAGAAATGCCCAAGCGACGGCGGACGCGACTGCCCTACCCCCATATCGACACCTTCCTCAAAGACATCTACCGCAAACTTTCCGTCCTCAAAATGCACTATCGTCCCATTCAAAATGAGGAGACAGGCGAAGTGCTCAGAGATGAAACGAACCGCACTGTTTACCAGGGTTTTCCCATCACTTACCACCTGAGCGACTCCGCAGCCGACTACTACGAACAGCATTTCTTCAACCCAATCGTCGAGCGCGAAGAAGCTGAACTGAATGAAGGCTTCCAGCTAGCCATGTCCAAGTGGAGCGGGTATTGCCTGCGGATTGCCCTCATCCTGCACTGCTTGCACGAAATCTGCAAGTTGAAAAACCAGGACGGCACCCTCAAAACTTACTTGCAGTTAAAAGAAGAGTGGAAACTCTCAGGTGGGGAACATTCCGACCAGCCTTTTGAGATTGAAATCCCTACCGAGATTGAGGCCGACATCATTCAAAAGGCGATCGCCGCCAGCTACTTCTACATCAACCAGGCTGAAGTGCTTTACAAAGGCCAGCAGCAAGATGACGACGATACTGGTCCGGTCATTCACAAACTGATTCAGAAATCAGAAGAGTTGCGGGACACGGCTGCTGAAGGTTGGATCAGCACCCGCGAAGCATACCGCAACTGTCGCGAACTCGTTGTAGCCGCTAAACTCCGCCAGATGTCGAACACCGACTTTACGGCTGCGGTCTTCAACCTTATGGTTTCAATGAATCTCGGTGAAACGAAAAAGGTCGGCAAGTCTTTCAAGTGGCGGATTCTAAGTTGACATTTCGCTGGCTAAGGTCAGTGTTTAAAAACTGCATTGACAATTTGACGATAGTTTGAAACTCTTACACCGCAATCATTTTTCGCGCCTATGACAGCTTTGACGATTGGCTATCCTCATTGACAATTCCTAAGTATCTCCCAAGAAATTTACGATCGCCCGCAGGCAAGGGTACTGGTAACAGTGGCGACCTACAAACTGCTAGTTTGCCAAGCCGGACTTGTCAAGCAATCGTCATAGTTCTAGAAAACTCGCAGAAGACCAAATTTTGTGTTGACGATTTGACGATTCCCTAAAACTCTTACCCTGTAAGCACTTTAATCGTCAGTAACAGTTTTGACGATTCAGAATCGT
Source organism: Kamptonema animale CS-326 (assembly GCF_028330895.1). Lineage (NCBI taxonomy): Bacteria > Bacillati > Cyanobacteriota > Cyanophyceae > Oscillatoriales > Microcoleaceae > Kamptonema > Kamptonema animale. The sequence continues at coordinate 16,551 of NZ_JAQMUA010000395.1, forward strand.
CAATGACGATTCTTTTTTTACATTACTGGCAGGACCTTGGCAAGCTGGTTGTGGACGATCGTGACAAACAATCCGGCATCTAAATTTGCCGAAGTCTTTAAAAATTACATTGACGATTTGACGATAGCTTGAAATCCTTACACAGCAAGCATCTTTACTGTCAATAATAGCAATGACGATAGCGAATCGTCATTGACGATTCCCCAGCCACACCCCAAGAGAGTCACGAGTAGCCGGCTCCCGCGATCGCGTAGCCGCCAGTCTCCGGCATCGCGGCGGTGACAACAACGACAATACGCGAACCTGCCAACTTGATAGGGCGGCTTGGTAAGCAATCGGCATAATCGTCAATAACTTGCAATACCTCCCCCAAATCCATACTGAAAAAGCGTTTGGGGAGAATCGTCAAAAACAATGTCAAAAATCGTCAATAAAAGTTAGAAGCTGAAACCTTTACAAATAGCAAGGTTTAGAAGAATCGTCAAATCGTCAAAGAAAATTTGTCATAACCGTATCGTTAGGACTCTCATGAGGCATCAAGTTCCCAAAAGCCAAGGTTATGTCGGATGCTGGTTCAAAACACTCCAGGGAAGTTAGTAACTCCCGAGTGCGATCGCGAATGCCTGCCGATCCCTTTTTGCAAAAGCTTAAAATAGCGTTGACGATTTGACGATTCCCTAAAACTTTTACCCCATAAGCACTTCAATCGTCAATAATAGCTTTGACAATTCAGAATCGTCATTGACGATTGTCAATCAGATAGCAGTGGCGACCAGCTAATGTGAGGGCGCAAGTCGTCATTGACGATCGCGACGGGTCGATCAACCAATCGTCAGAATCGTCAAAAACAAAGTGGCTATTCCCCAAACTCACAGTTTGAGAGCATTTGGGGAGAATCGTCAAAAAACAATGTCAAAAATCGTCAATGAAGCTTAGAAGTTGAAACCCTTACAAACAGGGAAGTTCAGGAGAATCGTCAAATCGTCAATAAATTTTAGTTCTAAATAGTGTTGACACTCAAAATTGAAACTGAGTAATTTTACAGCCCAGCAAATTTTCTGCACGTATTCAAGTTGTCTTTCAACGTTAAATCTTGTGCTATTTGCACCCCGAATGAGGGTAATCTGGTCTGGAAAGGATGATTATGGGGCCGGCTATGGATTTAGAACACGCTGCTAATTCCTTTGGAGAGATAGCTTCGACGCGCGACCTAGTGGCAGAGCTGTTAGCTGCTAAGCGCTCTGTCAACACCAGGGGGGCTTATGAGAAAGATTTGTTTGATTTTTTTATGACAATGACGGGGCAACCACCGCATCCGGCATTAGTGCGCGAGTTCCTACGGCTGAATCGCTTCGCTGCTGTGGCAGTGGTGCTCAAATATAAAGCCAAGCTGATTGACAAGGGACTTAAGGAAGCGACGATTAATCGGCGGCTGGCGGCGATTAAAAGTTTGGTGAATTTTGCTCGCAAGGTGGGCGAGTGTGAGTGGAGTTTGGTAGATGTTGAAGGAGAGAAGGTGGTTCCTTACCGGGATACTACAGGATTTGGTCGAGTTGCTTCTGAGAATGTGATGGCGATGCAGTCAGTGTTGGAAATTCCCGATCGGAATACGGTTCAGGGAAAGCGGGACTATGCAGTTCTCCGGCTGCTGTGGGACAATGCGTTGCGCCGGGGGGAAATCAGCGCAGCTAATATAGGCGATTTTGAGCCGAGTGCCCGAACTCTAAACATTTACGGCAAAGGTAGGGGAACTCAGGCGCAGCTAATTGACTTGCATGGCGCGACAGCAGAGGCAATTTCTGATTGGCTGAGGGTGCGGGGTTCTGTGTCGCCCCTTGAACCTTTGTTTATTGCTTTGACAAAGCGGGAATACGGGTTGAGGTTGAGCGGGTATGCTATTTATAAGCTTGTTTTCTCAACTTGCTCTGCTGCGGGAATTACGAAAAGAATTAGCCCACACAGAATACGCCACGCTGCAATTACGACGCTGTTAGATGCAAGCAACGGCAATATGCGAATGGCACAGAAGTTGAGCCGCCATACCAGCTCGAATGTCCTTAATTGCTACGATGATAATCGGCAGAGTTTGCAGCGAGAAGCGTCAGGGCTGCTGGCTGGTTTGGTGCGCTAAGTATTGCATATTCTTACTTAATTATAGAAACAACAATGGCTAAAGACCTCTTTCATGATGCAGTCAGACGTGGATTAGAAAAAGAACGATGGACAGTTACTGACGATCCGTTAGAACTGGAATTGGAAGAAATTACCGTCAAGATCGACCTAGGCGCGGAACGATTGATTGCTGCCGAACGCGGAGAGGAAAAAATTGCCGTTGAAATCAAAAGCTTTATCGGTACATCTGCTATCAGTGATTTTCATACGGCTTTAGGACAATTCTTGAACTACCGAATTATGCTAGAAGTCAATGAACCCGATCGCCTGCTCTATCTGGCAGTTCCCCGTGAAACCTATCAAACCTTCTTTCAAAGTCGTTTTGCTAAAATAGCGATCGCCCGACATCAACTCTTACTTATTGTTTACGAACCCATAACCGAGGAGGTCATCCAATGGATAAATTAGAGCGTTATCGGTCTTGCATCCAAACCCTATTATTCAAGCACAGTCAATTTAAATCCCGCAACGAAGATGTAGAAAACGAGCTGTTTTTCGATCCTGTACGCGATCGCTATCAACTCATGCGAGTGGGTTGGAAAGGACTAGAGCGAATTTATTACACAGTTCTGCACTTCGATATCAAAGATGAAAAAATCTGGCTTCAGCACAATGCAACTGACATCGACATCGGTCAAGAATTGGTGGAAATCGGCGTTGCTAAAGAAGACATTATACTTGGGTTGCATCCACCCTACAAGCGTCCATATACAGGGTATGGAGTTGCTTGAGAAATGCGCGACCGCTTACCTAATTTCCATTTTTCAAAATACCAATATAGTTGATGCGATCGCCCTCAATACATAGGTTTACTTCAATGAATGTATCGTTAAATTCAGAAATTTCGCAGTTTATTCAAACTCAGGTAGAAAGCGGTAAGTATGCGAATGCTGAAGAAGTGATTTGGGCAGGTATCAGGCTGTTAGAAGAACGTTCAGGCATTTACAAAGGTCGGTTTGAAGAGTTGAGAAGGGAAATTACGATCGGCGTTGAAGCCTCCATTCGGGGTGAGGTTGTTGATGGGGAGACGATTTTCTCCCAACTGGAACAGAATCTCCAACAACGTCGCGCTCAGGCTGATTGATGAGTAATATTTGTCGGTTTACTGCTCCAGCTAGCCGAGATATTGAAACTATTGCAGAAATTAAAAACTAACCCACCCAATATTTAGGGCAAACTTCCCTGCCTCACCTGTTCATACTTACCTAACTCCAGTGCACGTAAAAGCAGCCCAGTAAAAAGGGTGAGAAAAAGGCTTTAATTCTTGACAAGATTTATCTAAAATTTTGAGAGATAGATAAATTTGTGTGCCAATTTTACCATACTTTTTGCATTCTTCATCCCATTGCTGATAGTCTGGGGAATCTACAGAACAAGCATCTCGTTCTGCCTTAGTTTTTTTGCGGAGTACCTCGGTTTCTTTAAGTTTATGTTTCAAAAGTTCTGTAAGTTGGGCTTTATAACGAGCAGCTAGGGTATCGCCAGTAAGCGATCGCAACTTAACTTGAGCTTGTCTAATGGCCTCTGGGCGATTCTTTCCCTGCTGCCACTCTTGATAGTAAAAAATAGAAAAAAGCGCCGTTGCTAAATCATCGACAGCCCAAAGTGTACTGATAACACTTCTGGCTCCCGCCGACAAGAAACCCGTAGAAAAAGTAAGTATATCGCCAGTAATTTCACTCAATCCCAATCCAGTTTCGCAGCAGGAAAGAAATACATCCGACAACTGAGGGAGACGCCATGCGGGAGTCATTAGCTGACCTAAAGTAATGCAGCCATCTCCTAAAATTAATGTCGATTCTAAGGGATTGTCCAAGCGCGACTGGGCGTGGTGGCTAGAGTGGAGGATTTGGACGGTTCGGGCGAGTTCTCGATAGTTACTAACAGTAGCTTGATGGCGACCTTTTAAGCGTTGATTGTCTGGGATGCTATAAAGAACTGCGAGTTGCTCTCCTTCAAAGCTGGCGCAAGGCAAGTCGCCCGTCGCATCTTCAATAGTGCCACAGTTTAGGTTATTGCCGGGGGAAGGGCGTTGCTGGCAGAATTCTAGGACTTGACAACTAGGTGCGTAACGAATGAGAAATTTGTCTCCTAAATATCGGTTGTCTCCGATGGGTAGTGCAGCGAAGGGGATTTGGTGAAGGGCATAATGAGGAACTATAATCAGTTCAGAAATTCCTTCTAAATGCCATAAGATTAGATCGCTCAAATTTAACTGTTTTGCCAGTTCAGTTAGGCTCTCAACTAATTGTTTTTTCCAAGAATCTTTATCGTTAACATATTGTCCTAACCAATTTTGGGAAATCCATCCGTGCAAAGTCTCAAATCCTAAACTAGCACAGCTTTGCAGGGTAATCTCGTTTTGCCGCACGACGAAGATAAAGGTGTCGCTAACAGTGGTGTAAAAGCTAATAATTGCAGTGGTGGGTTTGTCGATCAGCTTCTGGATGGATGGGAATTTGAGAGGATTAACTCGAATTTGACCAGCCAGCACCGGATCTAGGCGGCGAAGTTGTTCCCAAATTAGGAGTTTTTCAGCTTCCAGATCAGCTATTATTTGATTGTAAGCTGCTAGTGCTGCACGGCTGTTATCAAGTTTGCTATTATCAAAGTCGTTGCTAGGTTGATTGCGCCCTCGTTCTTTGTCAATTTGCTCCTGTAGGCGTTCAAAATCTTGTAAATACTGTTGAATTTCAGCAGGAATTTCTGCACTTGAATAGAGGTCATTGCTTGCCATCAAATCTACGAGGCGTTTAGATCGCGATCGCTCTACATATTCAAGGGCTTTATCTAACTGTTTGTTATTGATGCAAGCTTGCACGATGTTGGCATAAATGTCGATCGCCTCTTCCAAAATTTCTTGGCGGCGAAATTCAGAAGTTGCCCAAGTACGGCTGGTTTCTACGGCTTCAATCGCGATGCCGTATCCATCAATGGCTAATTTCCAATCTTTTATTGCAAATCCTATTTTTCCTAGTGTTTCTCCCGCGCCCGAGCATTCAAATGGGAAAGCAGTTGGCGTACAAACTGTTAAAGCCAATCGATAACAAGCGATCGCTTTTTCGTGTGATTCAACCATGAAGTAACATTTACCCAGATTCATTTGAGCCATAGCCCACTCTCTAGGAAACTCATCCGGGTTAAAGACTTTTAAAGCAGCTTGATGGGCGGCAATAGCCATTTCTAAATTCTCATTTCGAGCGCCCTTACGTCGATGCACGTAAGCGTTACCCAAATTAGTTTGCACTCCTGCCCAATCTGCGGGAAACTCGTCTTGAGTATAAACTTGTAATGCTGCTTTGTTAGCTGCGATCGCCTTTTCAATATTTTCTACCCGATCGCCGTGAATTCGGTGGCGGTAAGCAGATGCCAGATTCATTTGAGTCATAGCCCAAAGTTTGGGAAATTCTTCGCGGGTGCGGAATAACAGAGCATTTTGATAGCAAGCAATCGCTTGTTCCAAGTTTTCCGCCTTGTCGCCACAAATGCGATCGCGATAAATAAGACCTAAATTGTTTTGAAGTTGAGCCAATGCTTCAGGCATTGCTTCGCGGGTGTAAACTTCCATTGCTGTGCAACAAGCGATTCTTGCTAATTCTGCATTCTCTAACCGATCTCCGCGAATTCGGTTGCCATAAGCAATAGCCAAATTCTTTTGAATTTCTGCCCACATTCTCGGACGAGATTCGCGAGTCAATACTTTTAGGGCATTTTGACAGCAGGCGATCGATCGTTCTAGGTTTTCGGCGCGATCGCCCTTAAAACGGCGGTGATAAGCATTACCGAGAGAGTTTTGACAAGCTGCCCACTGTTCTGGAAAAGCTTCGTAGGTTAAGACGGTGACAGCAATTTCATAACCTGCAATGGCAATCTCTAAATTATTGGCTTCATTTCCTTTTTCAAATTCATGGATGCAGTAGCTCAACATCATAAGTCGAGCAGCGATTCCTTTTTTCCCTGCGGGTGGCGCTTCAGATAGTATCGCAGACGAGTGATATCGCAACACCTTAACAAAGTGTTCATCAAGTTGCTCTTGGTTAGCTTCAAGCAAGAGGTTAATTTCTCGCACTATCCTTTGGTCAACCGTTTGGAAATTCCTGTGACTCTCTGAAATAGCGTCTAATAATTGAAAGAATAAACGAAACCGGGTTTGCTCTTGGATGAACTCCCATTGCCTGAGAAAATTTTCTTGGGAAGAAATAGTGGGATCGACGCTGAAAAAATTATTGTCTAATCCCAGTTCTTGAGTTAAAATGACAGCCCAACCAATTAAAAATTTAGCCTTCGCAAGCTCCTTATCTGCTACCAAAATCGTAGCTACCATTGCCATCATTTCCACCAACCCCGCGTCAATCAGATGGGCGTGATTCCCTAAAATCTTGAGTTCTCTGCCACTACGACAGTTGAGGAGCGCTTGAATTACCTTGAAATAAGCTGTCTGGCGTTTTGTCGTTTGGGGAGCTTTCTTCGGGCCGAATCCTTTTGCCATATTCTTTACAGGTTACGAAGGGGAGACTACATATATACATCAGCCATCCGCTCCAAAATTACGCAGCATCCCTCCATATTTCTGCTAACTTCTCCAGCAGTGCTTCGGCTAAATCTTGTAAATCAGTGTCAGCGCTATCGGCACTTTCACGAGTAAACTCCCCTCCTGCGGTACTCCCAGCTAACATCTCTCCCGCTGCATACCGCCACTCGTACTCCTCGCAAGTTCTATAAATACGCTCTAATTGGGCAACAATATTGCTCCGCGATTGAGTTTCTATCTGATCTCGTACCTGTACCGCCACCGGATCGTCTGTTTCTAAGAAGGCGATCGCTTCTTCTAAACGAGTAATCTGTTCAATTAAAGCGTCAATCGGCATCAGTTCTGCTACTGCTATTTGTTGCGGTGGATTTGAGCTATCTAAGCTTGGAGCAAATCCCAATAGTTGCACGGAGTCAAGGCGATCGCTAAACTGTACTCCCACATATCCAATCCGATTTTCTATTACTTCTTCGGGTAAGAAAATGCTTGTTTCACCAGGTAAAACTGGGCGGCATTCTAAGGAACCAATGCCAGTAATTAGCAAGTCAGCGACATTAGCGAGCGCTGTTTTTGCTGGATTGAAGCTATCGGAAGAATTAAAATCTGTTTCAATTTGCAGCCATTTTAAATAGCTGTGAACTGCGTAAACTGCCAGTGCATTCAAGTAAACTCGTTTTCCTTTTTGGGCTGTACTTTGAACTGCTGCCAACTGTCGAGCCAATTCGTGAGCTTTTAACTCTAGCGGTACTGTTAACAGAGGTATTTCTGCGATGTTCATGGTTGTGATTCCTGTTTATATCCTAGAGTGCGGGCTATTTCTTGCAACGAGGGTTGGCATTTTCTCTTCCAGTGAGAATTCAGGGTTGTGTACTTAACATTTAACTCTTCTGCTAGGTCTTGAAACTTGTCAGGAGGGTCTTTTAACACTCTTCTCAGGCTGAGAAATTGGCAGTTACACTCCGGGGAAGAACGAGGGTAGCTATTTTTTAGTTTTCCTTCTGGATCTTGCTCTATGTAAAGTTCTAGTTGGAGGCCAATTCGCTGAGTGTGTTCTTTCTGAAAACTTTCAATAATGCTATCCAAACCGCTGAGCGTAGGATCGGGGAGTAGTTCGAGCCGAGTTGTTTCTCCAGCATCCACAGCGAGCGGAGCATCTAAACTAATAGGAGCCTTTTTGTCAACAGAATACAAATCTTGAATTCGGCGACGCAAAGTGCCGTTTATCCAGTTAACCAAACTTTTTGAAACAGAAGGCGGGCGCGGATCAAAGTTAGCAATCTCGCGACTAACCCATTCAAAAGTACGATTGAGGGCTTCAGGATAATCTTGATGGGCTGATTTTTTGAGTCCTGGTAGTTGTTGAATTTCCCGTAATACCTTGTTCATGGCTGTTCGCCATTTTCTACTGTTAGCTGGATTTTGACGTATCTCTGCAATTAGAGCGCTTAACCGTCCATCTAGGTCATCCATGCGACTTTTTTGAGGAGCAAGTTAGTTTGTTTATTAGCTATGAAAATTCGCGATCGTGCGAAAATCCTAAGCTATTTTCTCATGTGGTTGAGTTCTTTGTGTGCGTAAATTCTTGCCGGGAGGAGGTAAAAGGCTATTTCCACGCGAATTATTGCAACTGAAGCAGGCTAAACGCAGGTTGGAGAGTGCGTTAGACCCGCCTCGGCTTTTAGGGAGTAAGTGTTCGATGGTTCTTTCTGATTTCTGCATCGGTTTGTTGCACCAGTAGCAGTGATTTCCGTACAGTTGCAGGAGTTGGCGCGTTTTGCTGCGTCTTGAAGCAGGGGACATAGAACTTTGGGAGCCTCATGGCTATTCGGTGTTCATTTACTTATCAGTCCCCTGTTAAAAATTTACGCAGCGATATGAACCAGATGGCTCCTATGTCTTCCAACTGCACTCATAAACCCAATGTAAATTTGAGTAGCTTTACTTTAAAATCCGCTTCATTTTTCCAATTCCTCACCCACCAATGCTTCCATTTCAGCTAACAGCTTCTCTAGTTTCTTTTGCTTTTTAGGGTCATCCCAAACCTTTGACTTTTTCACTCTGGCATAAGCTGTATCTACGCGACTTTTAAGCGAGTGATTCGGTGGAGCCACCTCTGGTGTACTTTTGGCTTTCAAATCGGCAATGCGCTGTTTGATTTGGGTCAGGGAAAGCTCGAGAGCGATCGCCTCTTCTAGTAATTGAGATCGCTCGGAGCTATTCTTGACTCGCGCGATCGCTCTGGCTTTGGTGTACTCAATCCGTCCTTTCCGCAGCGCTCCCATCACATCATCTGGTAGGTTCAGCAAGGGGAGGCGATTGGTTCGGAAACTCTCAGGGTTGTACTTCCCCACGAGCGTAAATATCTCGCTAACTATTTGCCAATCCGGGCTGTGGATAACGTTATCCACAGATGTACGTTCCGGGTGTGCGGCCGCTCCGAGCAAAGCAATAACTGATTCGGGGGTAGAGTTCAATTTCATTGCCAGCAATTGCAGAATCCCCTCAGTTTCCTCGATCGCATTCAAATCTTCCCGCTGCAAGTTCTCCAGCAGTGCAATTTGCAGCGCCTCTGTGTCTGTCAGTTCCCGAATCACAACAGGAACTTCAGTCAAGCCTAACGATGAAGCGGCTCGATAGCGCCGTTCTCCCGCTACCAATTCGTACTTATTGGCATCTATGGGGCGTACCAGGAGCGGTTGCAGAATTCCTAACTGCTTGACGGACTCCACCAGTTCTTGCATAGCTGTCGGCTCGAAATAGCGACGGGGTTGCTGCGCTGGCAAGACAATTCTGTGTATTGAGACAAGGGAGGATGCGGCATCTTCGCTATCGCTGGTTCCTAATAAAGCCTCAACCCCTTTGATTTGATAAGGCTGACTGTCGCGCTTTTGATTCATCGCAGAGCTAAAAGTCCTTGTGCAATAGTATCGAGTACAGTGGCGGCTGGATGTTTTGGATTGTACACGGCCAGAGGTACGTGCTGCTGCGACGCATCGGCAAAAGCCACAGTCCGAGGCACAGCGGGGTAAATCGTACCAATCTTCTCCAGAGAAGTAGTAATTGATTGCAAACTTTGAAAAGCCTGTACAGTACGAGGATCGTACAGCGTCGGAATCACTCCAGCAATCTGCAATTTTCGATTGGCACGCGCCCTAACGCGACCAATAGTTTGCAACAGCAATTCAGTTCCTTTGAGAGCTTTATATTCAGTTTGAATCGGGATTAAGACGTGAGTGGAGGCAACTAGACTGATATAGGATAGGATACCGAGGGAGGGAGGGCAATCTATCAAGATGAAGTCATAGTGCGATTGTAAGGGGTCAAGGACTTCTTTTAGCCGACTATCTCTCATGTCAGCCACCACCAGTTCCAGTTCTGCTCCGCTCAAATTAATATTAGAAGGAAGCAAGTCCATGTTGTGAATGTTTTTATGGAACGCTGGTTCTGAAGCGTTCATAATGGACTCGTACACAGTCTCCTTTAAATCTGATGGCTCCAACCCCATAAAGGCAGTAAGTGAGGCTTGGGGGTCCATATCTACTAACAAGATTTTTTGCTTCCGTCGCGCCAAATGGTAGCCTAAATTCATTGTCAAACTGGTTTTGGAGACACCGCCTGACTGATTGAAAAGCGCAATAATTTTGCTCATCTGTTTTTACGCACGCAATAAACGTGTTGATTCAACAATATTAGTGGACTGCGGCTTAATGTGGACTAATCCTTGAAAGAACTTTGAGAACTTGAGAGTGCTAACTTGCGATCGCTAAGCCTCTAATCGCCGATTCGGTGGATAAAAAATGTACTGGTTGTCCAGTGATGTGAGCGTGTTTAGCGGATAGCAGTTTGCGTTCAAAGGTAGTGTTGAGTCAAATCGCTAATAATATCTAAGCTCATATTATCAACCAATTTAGTCAAAGCTCGCGCGATCGCCTGCTCCGACTGGGGAATCTGGCTAATTAACTGTCGAGTGAGTTGTTCATCGCCGATGGCAGCGGCTTTGTAGAGCTTCGTTAGCAACTCCCTCGGCAACACAGACAGGGACTCAGAAGTAAGTTTTACGGCAACCTCATCCCGTAGTGGCAACACCGGCGATTCCTGTTCGTACACATAGCGAACTCCCAAATGCAGCGCCATCTTCTCAAAAATCACGCTGTCTCGGAACGGTTTAGCAACAAAGTCATCAAACCCGGCCGAAGTAGCTCGTTCTTGGGTTTGAACAAAAGCATTAGCACTCAAAGCAATAATCTTAGTGTTGCAGCCGTCAGGCAAAGCTCTAATTTTTTGAACAGCTTGAAAACCGTCTAAAAGCGGCATCCTCAAATCCATCCAAATTACAGCACTTCCGGATGTTATGAGGTACAGTAGCAGCAGTTAGTAAACCAATTTTTTAAATGTTTCGGATTCATTAAGTCAAGAGCCACAGCAATTATGGTGTCAACCATTTTAG
>NZ_JAQMUA010000396.1:0-10303 GCF_028330895.1 Kamptonema animale CS-326
ATCTCCCCATCTCCCCATCTTCCTTCGCTTTAAGCTTGCTTTTTCAACCAGCTAAACATTGCTCGCAAATCTTTGCCTACTTCTTCAATAGGATGCTCAGCTTCCTGACGACGCATCGAAGTAAATCCAGGCTTTCCAGCTTGATTTTCTAGTACAAATTCACGGGCAAATTGACCTGATTGAATTTCACTCAGAATTTTACGCATTTCAGCGCGGGTTTGGTCAGTAACAATACGAGGGCCGCGAGTTAAATCGCCGTATTCTGCTGTATTGGAAATACTGTCACGCATTTTAGCGAGGCCGCCTTCTACTACTAAATCAACGATTAGTTTAACTTCGTGGAGGCATTCAAAGTATGCTAATTCTGGCTGATATCCCGCTGCAACTAAGGTTTCAAATCCAGCTTTAATTAATGCGCTTAAGCCGCCGCAAAGTACAACTTGTTCGCCGAAGAGGTCAGTTTCGGTTTCTTCGCGGAAACTAGTTTCCAGGATGCCGGCGCGAGTGCCACCGATACCTTTAGCGTAGGCCATTGCGCGATCGCGTGCTTGACCGGAAGCGTCTTGGTAAACCGCAAATAAACTGGGAACGCCTTCACCCTGTTCGTAAGTCCGCCGCACCAAATGTCCGGGGCCTTTAGGCGCAACCATCACCACATCTACATCAGCAGGGGGGACAACTTGGCCAAAGTGAATATTAAAGCCATGAGCGAAAGCTAGCACTTTTCCGGCTGTCAAATGCGGCTCAATTTCCTGCTTGTAAACAGTTTTTTGGACTTCATCGGGAAGCAGAATCATAATGAAGTCAGCGGCTGCGGCAGCTTTATCAACTGGATGAACTGTCAAACCGGCTTCCGTTGCTTTGGTTGCAGATTTACTGCCGGGATATAGGCCGACAATGACGTTCATGCCGCTATCCTTAAGGTTGAGGGCGTGAGCGTGGCCTTGAGAACCATAGCCGACGATCGCTATGGTTTTATTGGCTAAGAGGTCTAAGTTAGCGTCGGCATCGTAGTACATACGGGCCATAGTGGTTGTCTCCTGCTGCGCGAGCGTTGTGATAACTGCAAAACTTTCACTGTAGCAATTTTATCCTCAAATTAATAGTCCGCAGGCACATTTATTCTGTCGCGATTGCACACAGCTCTTTAAATAATTCCCGGATACAACGAGCAATAACTCGCTGACGGGCCAGTTTAACAGGAGTCCCCCCCTTCTTCCGTCGTCGCAAGTTTTCCGATGGTGACATCCGTTCCTCTCCATACTGAAACACCAGCGGTGGATTATTTTTTGTAGTTTCAATCCGGGTAAACAACCACTGCCACAGAGCTTTGCGGCATAACGCACTGCCTGACTGCTTACCCTTCTTTTTTTGCCCAGAATCCTCTCTCACCACTCCCATACCAACAGCTCGCATGAACCGCCGCTCGGATAGTTTCAACTTTGACTCTTTCCCGGTCTGGCGGTTTTTCCTGATTTTGACTTCAGGTTTCCCATCTTTGAGAAAGTCAGAGATTGGGTAAATTGCTCCCAGTAAGTAACCCTGCAACTGGAACCCGAAACCGAATTTAGTAAAAATTTCCCGGTACTGCTCGAACCGCCGATCGTGAATTAACAACTGCAACTCTCGCCTGAGTTTGTAAATCTCGTCTTCGACATAGCAGTATTGCTGTGCGGCCCACTGAGTTTGAGGTTCAATACCAGAGCCGATGGTTTCGGCTGCGATGCGATCGTACCTCTTTGACTTTCTCAACCCGGCAAGCCATCCCCACAGCAGCGGTGGTAGATCGTCTTGCAGTTTAGCAGATTTGACTTGAGCAATCTCTGGGCACTGCCAAGCTAATTCCTGACGCATTCTGTTGACGATCGGGTGCTGGGTGCGGTTTAAGTGTTCAAGCCGCAAGCAAATCATTTTGATTTGACTAACGAGAGGGTCGCGGATGTTGAGATAGTCTTTGTCTGACTTGTCGAAATACCAGCAAGCGATCGCGAAAGCATCAATGTCATCAGTCTTGGCTCCGCTCTTACCCTCCTTTCCCATTAGCTCAGCCCGATAGTTAGGCAGTTTGCTGTTGGAAATCATCCGTACTTCGCAGCCCCAATCGCTCAACTTATTCATCCACAGCTTCGCGTAATTAATGCCTGTAGGTTCGCAAATAGCTACTACTTTCTCAGCACCAAAGCTGTCAATTTTCGCCTTTAGCCTATTCAAATTTTCAAGGTTCGAGTGAAACACTTCGATGTCGGAGTCAAAGTAGTCATCACGGGGGTTACTGGGTTTAGCCAGCAAAAAACACGCAGCAATCGACGACCGACTAACGTCGATGCCTACGATTAATTCTTTCATTTTGTTAGGGGAGTTGGTTGTTTTTTAAAAGGACAAAGAGTCTACGAATCTCCCAAAAGCCGAAGCTTACTTCACTGATTAAGACCCATTTATTTTGTCCAGTGTTGATACGGGCTGGCGCTTACGAAAGTTTGATAGCGATTAAGCTAATTTCACTCTTAAAGCGCCACTTTTAGGTTCCCGCGACTTTCCCATAAGCGTGAGAAAGTTTCGGCCGCAGGGTTACGCGGCCTCGTCAGGCGGGTTTAGATATGTGATTAAATTTGCTATTTTCAATTAGTTTTGTGCTATCATAAATGTAGATTCCATTTCTCTTAGCGGTGAAATGAGGGTAGGCGGTAAATCTAATGTTTTACCGCCTAACTTATTACTAGAAGTCAAAAGGTCTTTCCGTGTCATTTGGGATAGTGCCATCGAGCAAAGCTTTGACTTTTTCTCTTAATGTGATAACGGCTAAGTTTGGGTCATCATCATCATTCAACTCAGCGATTATTTCCAACCTTTCAGATTGGTAATTACCTAAGTTTTTTACTCTTTGTACGGAAATTGTTTTCACTTTCATTTTTTACCTCTGCTATGATGAATCCGGTTCAGAGCCGGGTCTAGGGTTAATGTAACTGGTATGGTAACTTGTGCCATTACTGTCAGAAATTTCCCAATCAACTTGTACTTGTTCTGTGATTAATGCTTTTAAGTCTGCTTCCCATTCTGCCTGTTTTTCAGGTGTGACAGGTGATATGGGTTCTTCTATTTCTGCGATGCAAAGGTCAGCTAATTCATCAATAACTTCTCGGACTGTGATGCCTTTAGCTTTAGCTATTTTTTCTAGTTTGGCGTAAGTATCAGCCGGGATTTTAACCTGTTGTGGTTTGGGTTTCTCTGGTTCTTCTGGACTGGTAATTTCTTTGACTAATGATGCTGTAATTGTTCTGCCTTGGGCTTTTTCAACTACTTGTTTCCATTTTTCAACGACTCCATCATGCTCTGTTTCTTCACAGAGGTCTGGCAAGAATTTGATTAATGGTGCGGCTTGAGCGACGCAGTTAGGTAAATCGCTTGAAGCGAAATCTCCATTAACTATTAATCGCATACAAACTTTCGCGGCACCGATGATTTGTTTGCATTGCCAGAATGATTTGCCGATGTGAGTGCTACAAAAATCTGCAAATTTTTCACAGCCGAGCTTTTGGTAAATCCAGGGATGCTTCATAATATGGTCTAATGCAAACCCGATTTTGATGTAGCTGAGTAAATCTGTTTTTATCCCATTTATTAAGTCTTGAGCTGTGTTTCTGGGACACAGGGTATTCAGAAAATCAAAGATGGGTTTGAGATGGGCGGATAGTGGATGGGGTTCTGCTTTAAAGTATTGGTCATAGGGGAAAAAGTCTGTGTTGCTAAAAACTGCGTCCATTTTAGTTGCTAATTGCTAATTGCTAATTGCTAATGGGGGAGGAAGCGATCGCCTTTACTTCGACGATCGCACGTTAACTGATTGGGAGATAATTCATCACGTCTATCCGAAACGTGGCGGTGGAGCTCGCGCCACATTTTCAGGGATGTTCAAGCTCAGTTGACCGGGACTGGGTTGGGCAAAGTACCAACTGTCGATAAATTCCTGTGCGATCGCAATTTGCCCGTCTGGGCCGTCAAGGTCTAACTCACACTTGCAGTGATACAGGCGATCGCTGCTTGGTGGTGTGGCGTAAATTTGGTCGCCTCCTTCATAAATTGTTAGTTTCCAACCTCGGTATGTAGCATTCACACCGTATGTTTCCTGTACCCAGTCCAAATCATCGTCATCGTCATAGGGTTCGCCACAACTGCATTCACGAAAATCTGGCAGGATGGGCCTTTCCCACCACTCAGGGAGTTGCTCCAGTTCGCTAAAGTCTCGCGGGATTGGGGGGAGTTCTAAGTCCGCTTGCGCGGCGATCGCTTCGGCCGGTGTAGTCATTGCATCCACTTCCTCAACTTCCAGCTTCTCAAATTCAACTTGCGCCGGGGGAAGTTTTTCGTGTCTCCATCCTTCGTGACCGCAGTCACGGCAGTAGAACCAATATTCGTTAGGGTCGTGGTAGTGGAAGCGTCGGATGTCTTGACTGCTACATTGGGAGCAATTTTCAGAATGTTCTGTCAGTTCTTCAGTTTGTGCCTGCGCCGGGGGAATTGGGGGAGTTGGAGGGGGAGTTGGGGATGCACTGAGTTCTAGTGCAATTAGATTGTGAGGTAGGAAGCTGCGAGTGCCGTTGTCGCCACTAACTCCCACTCGACCGCTGTTATGAAACTTGGATATTGTGCCGATCGCTTTCTCTGGATAGTGCTTGTGTGCCACCAAGTCGCCAATCGAAAACTGATTTTGAGCCATAAAAGTCCTTTGCACAGTTTCATACTGACTGCGCCTCTGTGAATTTACGTATGAGACACTACAGCTAAGGCACTTACAAGTCACGTCATACCCATGTCCGGCTCGTTGAGCTGCCTTTTGTGTGTCTACAGCTATAAGCATACGTATAAAAACTTTTGTTGTCAATACGTATGCGTATATTTTTTGTTATGATGGCTAGGAAGAAGCGAAATCAAGATTTAGGAAATATGCCTGCGTTGCAGCAACTAATGGATGAAGTTGGTTTAACTCAAACTGCTTTGGCAAAATTAATCCCTGATAAAACAGGGATGAAAACTCTTAGCCAAGCATCCATTAGTCGGTGGTTGTCTGGGGATGATGAACCAGAATTAACAATTGCTCAAGTTAAAGCTCTGTGCCGTGCTTTGGGCAAAAACCTTGACGAGTTACCTAATTACTTTGGCCCGCCTAAGCGAACTGGGAGTTCACCACCGGGGGAATAAAAATGTGCGATGCCTTCGGACGCGGTGGCGATCGCGTAGAATCGGAAAATTTTTTCCGGTTTATTTTCCGGTTTAACTGGGAATCGGAAAATTTTTTCCGGTTTACCGAGGCGATCGTACCAAATCCATACTACAAAATGCAGCTTCACCGAGGGCGATCGCCATTTTCTCGCTGTTTCCTGGCGTTGGACGCGGTGGAGCTAAAACCCTTACCAATCAAAGGTTTTTGAAAATCGCCGCTTTGTAGTATCACCGTAATTCAAACTACTAATTAATCATGAAACCAGACGAACGAGAAAAATTAATTGATGCGTGGGCTGCCGAATGTAAAGAGCTGCTAAATGCTCCATCATTGCCAGTTCAGCTTGACCCGATGGTGGCGATCGCCATCATCAGCCAAATTCAACTTGCATCCCGGCATCCTGAAAATAATGGGTGGATGAGGACGCAAGCTGTAGAAGCTGCAAGAGCTCTGCAAACTTTATTTAGTCCAACTTCAGTCACAGCCCGCGTGCTCCAACTAGGTTGGGATGTCGATGAGGACGTTCTTATCGATCGCAAGATTGACACCGGTGTTGAAACTTGCGAAGTGCCTTGTGAGGATTTTTTGGCTAATCGTGGCTGTCGCTGTACTGGGTTTTCAGTGGTGGATGTCATAAGCCCTGAAGAATTTCCACCAGAGCTGTTAGCTGAATTGACGGCTTACCACCACGAAGTTATGGAAATTGTTCGATCTGCTTTGATGGATGACGATTTTTAAAAACACTTAGCGATGGCGAAGCGCCGCGCCGAAGGCATCGCACAGGAGGAATTATGAGTGAGTCTGTTGAGTATCCATTTGTGCCATTGACTGATGCTATTAACCTCTGCCAGCAAGACCTTTGGCGGTTTAATGGCGGTATTCAGCCTAAATTTTGGTTTGGCGACAAAGTGAAATTCGATCGTCGTACTGCCGTTGTTTTGGGTATGCAGTGGGATGAAAGTATATCGGCTGCTTGGTGGTATTTTCTTTTGCTTGAAGGTGATGGTGATGTGGAGCTTCGTTGGAAGGCTCATGAGAACAGTTTGAGCTTTTGCGATTGCAGATGAAACCTAGTCAGCTTGAACTATTCGACCTCACTCAGTATGATGTGCGCTTGCGTAGCATCGAGGATGACTGCCCCATTCCTGATAATTCGCTAACAGAGCTTGAAACCCTTACTAAGTCTGTTAGCGAATTATTTCCCTCTGTTGGTGAGACTGCTTCCATTAATTCGCTAACAGAGCTTGAAACCCTTACTGAGCTTGTTAGCGAATTATTTCCCCCGGCTTCGGCCCATCGCATGGATGCTGTAAATCTTTATCAGCCTGCTGGAACTGCCAAGGGTCGCCACCAATACTTCAGATTTTCATGGCGCGATCGTAACGGCGTAAATCATCAGCACATCCCCGGCGGTAATTCGACTAACCCGATCGCAGCTTCCAGGGCGGCACAGGTGAAGGACGCGATCGCTGCTGGGAGTTCCACCGCTGAGGTTCTAAAGTTGATCCGCTCCTGGGGGCGATCGGTTAAGTCCAAAATTTAACTGTGTTCTTCCCCCCCCTAAAAAAAGATGTCTGCGTAGAACTCTGGGTGGTCTGACGGCGACTGCTTTTCTTAAAGTTATTGGAGTTAATTCCGTCAGACCATTCAGAGTGCGGAGCTTCCTAGCGAGAGATACCCGACCCGTCCGCAACTGCGAGGGTCACATATAAATGGAGCGTAGCGACCTCTTTATTAATTATTCATTCATAAATTCATTAAGATTTACTTCATAAAGTTTTGTTCCCTTTTCCCAGTATGTTCTAGCGATTTTATTAACTTCTAGTTTTTTCAATAAACGGTATGTAGCTTGTTTATCAAGTTTAAATTCTCGTGCTACTGTATTTGCTCTTTGAGGGGTTTTTAAAAAGTTTAAGATTTGGATTTGAGTTTTTATATTCATTTGCTGTCACCAAGATTGTGATTTTAGAATCTCATATTTATTCAAAAATTGCAACAAGTATCGAAAATCGAAATGCGTATCGAAAATAATTACGCATTTTCTCGGATTGTATTACTTAAAAATTAGTTCTATTATTGCCATAATTCTTGAGGACTTTACTATGTTAGTTGAAGCCATTTTAGCTTCTGTAGTTGTGTCTGCTGCTCAACCGACAGTAACACCTGCACCCGCACATCCAACTACATCAACAACCATAATTGCTGAAAGTTGGGAAGACAAAGTTTGGCGGCGGCGCAGACGTGCATCATGATTGATTATGACGATCCCTTGTTTGGTGCTTTTATTTACGCGCTCGTAATTCTTATTAATGGAGGTTTTATTGCTTTATTGCTTTTCTATGTAGAAGTTGTAGAACCATCAAAAGTAATTTTGCCTACAACCACATTGCCAACTTGTATTACTTCACCCTAAAAAATGGTTGATGATAATTCTCACGATTTGTTAAGTATCCTTAGCCGCGTATCTACACGCGACATTATGTTCTTTTTCTGCATCATGACTTTTTCTTTTAGCTGTGTTCCTCTTCTGTTGATATTGTGGACAACCGCTAATATTTGCCCGGTTACATTTTCCTTACCTTCACCCTAAAAAATGGCTGACAATCTTCAACTATTAGACAGACTACTTAAGCTTTCTGATGTTAGTCAGCCTGCTTACGCTGCTAAATTTCAAGCTACTCCTGTAACTGGGCATCCAGTTTTTTATGCTTGGGGGCGTTGGTCAGGTTTGGAAATTGACCAGGAGAAAGGGACAAAAAAGGCTTATCTTTTCCTTCCCTACCTTTCCATGCCGCAACTTCCTATCAAAAAGTCCACTGGTGCTTTTGCCCTTGAATCCCCTCTTGAACTCGTTCTCAGCGAGGTTGATAATCCTTACAATTGCAAAGTTAAGGTGACTCCTAGCTTGAATGTTAGCGGTTTAAAAGAGGGTTCTTATTATGGCTATTTACTAGCTCTCAAGCCTGCTGGTTACACTTCTAGGGGAACCGTCGCCGGCTACTGGGACGGCTATCTTAAAGCAGTTTCAGCCGAAACTGATTCTGTTGACTTGAAGACTTATTTATCTATGTTCAATAGCGTTCGTCATCAGTGGAGTCAACTTCTTTCTCAACAGCAGCACGATGATGATGTTTCTCAAGATAATGAGTCTGCATAGTTTATTAGGTGCAGCTCCTTCTGCACCTACTTTTGATGTTGATGAAGCTAACGAAATTGTTGATGCTTTTGTGATGTTGATTTGGGGTCATTTATTCCCACTAATTACTATGATTTTTATTTCATTGCTTATTCTCAAGATTATCAAAGCTGTTTCGTCGGTGTAGAGATGAATGAGCGTAGAATTTTGGATTTATGTCTTCGTCAACGTTTCCTTATATACATTGCCCTTTTTTGTGCTGTTGTTTTTGTATTGGGGCATTCTCAGCCTGTTTTAGCTGGTGGTAAAACTGCGGCTGAAGCTATTTCTCAGATGGATGAGATATTAGGAGATCCAGAGGAATTTGCTACTGAGATTCGATTAAATGTTCAAGATTTTATTGCCGATCACTTTGGCAGTTTAGCTATTGCTACAGGTTTTTCTATAGTAGTGCGAGGCGCTTTTAGATGATAGCCTTTACCCTTTCTTTACTATTATCTACTTCTGTTATTAGTGATAGTGCTCAGCGTACTGTTGATTATTTAGAGGGAACTGTTAAACCTGTAATTGAACACGCTATGGAGTGGGGAGCTAAGGCTGCGTTAGCTCTTACTGGCACTCATGCTTTCATCGTCGTAGTTAAAAGGTTCCTTGATTAGTAATTGGTAATTAATTATGAATTGTATTCGTCCTCCCCCTTTGTAATTTGTTGGTTTCGTTGGTTCCGTTGGCTTCTTTCTCCTTCCGTTTTCCCTTACTTACAGGATTTTTATGACTACTGCTGTTCTCGATCTCGATCGAAAATTTGATACTCAAAATCGCCATGTAAAGTCTTCTTTACTATTGGCGACTTCTTTACTTACTGCGGCTGGATTTACTGCTGTTTCTGCTAATCCTGCTCATGCCACTCCTGCTGGTACTGCTGCCGCCAAAGCGACAATTGCCACTGCTGTTACTGACACCATTGAGATGATTCAACAAATCGATGGTATTGCGTTGACTGCGTTTGCGGTAGCCCTTGTACCGATGGGCTTTATGCTTACTTTGCGCGTACTTAATATGGTGTTAAGCCGCGTTTAAATTAAGGGGAGGTCATTCATGCCGTTTACTGCTATTTATGGCCTTCCTGGTCGAGGTAAAAGTTTGTTCATGCTTCAATACGGTTTGAGGTTGGCTAACCAGTATGAAATGAGGTTGGTTACAAACTTTTACCTTGAGCCTGTTAGTTTGGCTTATTACTGTAAAGTTCACAATTTAACTTGGTTGTGGAATAATTTATCAAAAGGAGTTGTTTATTATGTTAGTGCCAGCAAAAACTTTACTCAATTTCTTCAAATCAAAAATGCAATCATTCTCTTGGATGAGATGGGATTATACGCTCCTGCGGCTCAACACTGGACTTTACCGCCTGAAGCATATAACGCCATTGCAAACAATCGGAAATGCAATCAGCACATTATCTTTGCCGCACAATATCCCCATCAGGTACATAATTCTGTTAACGAGATTTGCACAGATGTTATCTATTGTGAAGGTAAGGCTATTTGGGATAAGAAATTAAGGAATGACAAGCTCATTTTTAAAGATGCTCATGCTTTCGATCCTCCTCAATTTCAAATCTGGTTTCGCGATCCAAAGTTGAGGAAAAATCCCATTAAAGTTATGGTTTTAGCTAAGAAGCATTGGAAAGGAGTTCTTAGCTGTAGCGACCATCTCACCTTTAAATGTTACGATTCCTTTGCTTTAATTGAGCGTGAATCTCAGTCTCGGAGTTATGCTAAATCGACTTACGAGTACAAGCCTTATCTAGTTGAGGATTTTTTAGAGCATTCTTTAGTTGAACCACCTTCTAATATTACTTTAGCTGAAATAAGTAGGTGGACTTAATTAAACGTGAAAACTTCATTCGTTTTGCCTCTGTACATTAGATGAGGTAAGGGTGAGTCTAA
>NZ_JAQMUA010000397.1:0-15182 GCF_028330895.1 Kamptonema animale CS-326
GACTGAGTACCGCGTACTCAGTAATGATGATGGACAAATCTTGCTAGACCCAATGGAAAATATTCCTGAGTACGAACGGTGGTTGTGGCGGAATCAAGAGGCCCTTGCGTCTGTGCTGCGTGGACTTGAACAGGCGGCGGTAGGTGATGTTCACTATTTGGGGGACTTCGCTGATTATGCAGATTTGGAGATTGAGGATTAATGAAGTTCCGGCTGCAATTTTCAACTGAGGCGAAAATCTGTTTAGCTAATCTTCAAGAACATGATTTTAAGAAGTACAATAAGGTGAGGAAAACGCTGGGATTGATGGCAAATAATTTGCGTCATCCCGGTCTTAATAGTCACAAGTTTGAGGCTCTGTCTGGCCCTGATGGCGAGGATATTTTTGAGGCTTATGTGGAGAATAAAACGCCGGGAGCTTTTCGGGTTTTTTGGTACTATGGGCCTGGTCAGGGACAGATTACGGTTGTTGCAATTACACCTCATCTGTGAGTAGCGATCGCTCTTAAGTCCAATAAGTAGCTCTACCTAATTAAACATAAGATCGAGATGGCTAAAAAGCTGATTGTATAAACCTTCTTCCTTCTTTCATACATAACTAAATCCTTCTTCCTTCTTCCTTCTACTTACCGCACATTAAGTTTTAGCAATTAAGAACGTCGTCACCCTCTTAGCAGGTGGTATAGCTCATGCAGCAGCAAATTTACAAATATCCTCGCACTCATCACATTGAAGGTTCGCGGCTGCAACCGGGGGATGAGGATCTCGATAGCGTGCCCTTTAGCGCGATCGCATCTCAGTTTACAGTTGTAGAAGAAAAAGTAGACGGTGCTAATGCTGCCATCAGCTTTGCCTCGAATGGGCAAATGTTGCTCCAAAGCCGAGGTCATTACCTCACAGGAGGAGAGCGAGAAAAACACTTTAACTTATTTAAACAGTGGGCTTATACCCATACTGAAACTTTCTGGAAAGTGTTAGGCGATCGCTACATACTTTACGGTGAATGGCTCTATGCTAAACATACCATATTTTATAACGCTCTGCCGCACTATTTCCTAGAATACGACGTGCTCGACCGAGAGCAACAGCAATTTCTCAGCACCCAAAGCCGCAAACAGTTACTAGCAGGATTACCTCTAGTTTCTGTTCCCGTTTTATTTGCAGGTAAACTGAAATCTCACAAGCAACTGATAGAATTCATCGACAACTCTCATTATATTGAACCTGGGCATCTAGAACAGTTGCGCCGAGTTTGCCAGGAAAAAGGGTTGGATGCAGAGCGCGCGATCGCCCAAACAGATCGCACATCCCTAATGGAAGGTCTGTATATTAAAGTTGAAGAAGAGCAGACG
The DNA here is from genome assembly GCF_028330895.1 of Kamptonema animale CS-326. Taxonomy (NCBI): domain Bacteria; kingdom Bacillati; phylum Cyanobacteriota; class Cyanophyceae; order Oscillatoriales; family Microcoleaceae; genus Kamptonema; species Kamptonema animale. The sequence goes on from NZ_JAQMUA010000397.1 coordinate 1,353, forward strand.
GTTATCGCCCGCTACAAATACGTCCGCCCCAGCTTTTTAACTACCATGCTGCAATCAGAGGGACATTGGCTCAACCGCCCTATTATCCCTAATCTCTTGCGTCCGAATATCGATTTATTTTCAATATGACTTACGCAGGTTGTCCCAGAAACCGGGTTTTTGAGAGAACCTGTGGGTCACGCAGAAGGCAGAAGGCAGGAGGCAATCAGAGAAAGGATTTGGGCGATCGAGAATGTCCTAAACGTTGTGGCGGTTGCTATATAGCCATACTTAGTATAAAAGCTTGCGATCGCATTTAACCATTTTTCCACAAGTTTTCCACAGGGAATTTAGCCGTGAAACATAAGCACAGAAGCAATCTACTGATTTTTTCCACATTTTCCACAAGCAATACTAGGGACTGTTTTCTCAGGCGATCGCCTAGTAGAGTTTGGACACACTTTTATACATATTTCTCACAAGACTTACGCGCTGACTACAATTTCTGTCAAAACCGAACATTGCAACCGCTGCGATCGTTAGGACAATTTTATAATTTATAGCAGTCGCCAAGGCGACACCAGACACGATGCCTCCGGCTGGCTACGCCTACGATTACTGAAAGCCTTGTTACGATGCCTGGGGCTGGCTGCGCCTACGGCTCTACCTCCTGCCTCCTGCCTTCTGCTATACATCGCCGCCCTCTGGGTTAAATTAGCAGAGAGCGTTACGAAGTTCTGTCCTCACCGTCTTGGGCATTGCGATAAATTGCGTGGGATTGCTCAGACCAATAGTGATAAGATTTTCTTCTGTGTCAGGGCGGTTTCTAAATCCCAATTGGACTTACCGACTCCTCAAGATATTCTCAAACTCAACCGCACAAATACTAAGCCCTACATTTAGCATTACAATGAAACTGATTTGTACACAAAGTGACCTCAATAGCAACCTTTCGCTAGTAAGTCGGGCAGTTCCCTCTCGCCCGACGCATCCGGTACTTGCTAATGTTCTATTGGTAGCAGACGAAAAAACCCAGCGGGTGAGTTTAACAGGGTTCGATCTTAGCCTGGGAATTCGCACTAGCTTTGCAGCACAGGTGGATGAAGGCGGTAGTTTTACATTACCTGCGAAGTTGCTTAATGATATTATCTCTAGGCTGCCAGATGGAGAGATTAGCTTAGATGACGATGCGGGGGAGGCGATCGCAACTGTCACATCCTCATCAGGCAAATATACAGTTAGGGGTATGGGGCCCGAAGAATTCCCAGAATTGCCAGAAATAGAAGGAGGAGAATTGATTAATTTGCCTCCTGAAGCCTTGATCGCGGGCTTAAAAGGAACTTTATTTGCAACTAGCCCCGACGAGACAAAACAAGTCTTGACTGGCGTACATTTAAAAGTGCAGCAAGATAGCCTAGAATTTGCTGCTACTGACGGTCATAGATTGGCGGTAGTAGAAACAGCTAAAGTGAGCGATCGCGAGTATGACGAAGCCTCATTACCAACTCAAGAATCCTCAGCTATATTTGAGATCACTGTGCCAGCAAAAGCCTTACGAGAAATAGAGAAAATGGTAGCGGCTGGTCAAAGCAGCGAACCTGTGGCCCTACATTTAGATCAAGGTCAAATTGTGTTTGAATGGGCAGATCAACGGTTGACAACGCGGACTTTAGAGGGGCAATATCCCAATTATCGGCAGTTACTTCCGCGCTCTTTTGAACGGCTAATTACGCTAGAAAGGCGATCGCTTTTAGCCGCAGTAGAAAGAATTGCAGTCTTGGCAGATCAAAAAAATAATATTCTCAAGTGTAGTATCGACGCTGAAAATCAGAAAGTAACTTTGTCTGTGGATGCCAAAGATGTTGGTAGCGGTACGGAATCTATGTCTGCTCAAATCTCCGGGGAGAGTATAGATATTGCCTTTAATGTCAAGTATTTGATTGATATTTTGAAAACTGCTCCTTCTCCTGAAATTCAGATGCAGTTAAATGAAGCAACTGCTCCTGTAATTATCAGGCCTTTGGGTGGTGTAAATGCTACTTTTCTGGTGATGCCGGTGCAGTTGAGAGCTTGATTTTTGGGAGTTGTAGGGTTGGCGCTGCTGATAAATTATGCTGGACTCATGGACAGAGTTTATAGTAGCGCTAACTCTACAAAGTCTTGCTCGAACTTGAGCTTGCTGCTGCCGTTGGTGTAAATATGCTTGAACTCACAACGTGGAAGACCTATTAAGTTATGCAGTTTTAAAACGTAAAATTTAGCTTATACAGGTACTTAAATCATACTCATCTTGAATATTCTTGATTCGGAAACTAGCATTAAAATTTTTCTTAAACTGACTTTGTAGCTGTTGTATACTTGTGGTTTGTTTGGGTACTCGTGTAGACACAACAAAACATAGCTTCTTTATTTTTTGGGGATTTTCCGAGAGTAATCTAATTGTTGATTTTATTTGTTTAACAGCTTGTGAAATATCGCTTCCCTTCAACTCCACATATATTTCTACTGTATCATAAGGAATAAGTGCGTAGTCGCAACGCAAAGTCTCATTGTCGCTGATAACGCAGCCATCAACCTTAATTATTAATATTTGGTCTTGATTAGGGTTAAGGAAGGTTATTTTACTTTTGTTCTCCTGCAAGACAATTTTTGTGTCGGATCTATATTCCTCACATTCGGGAAGACTTTTCATATTATGATTCAAACTAAGTTTAGAAGTTTATCAAATTCAATAGCTAGTTCATCAGAAACAGAATCAATCACTCGTGCATCTATTAACCCAGTATCAGGACACACAATACTACTACATTTTCCCTCCGTCAAAACATAGGCTGAGAGATCGGAAACATCTAATGATTTGTATCTAGATACAATCTCTTCTAGTTGATTTTGTATATCTTGGCTGGACTGTTCATAAAGAAGCCCAGCCTGGAGTAGATTATTAAGTGCTGTCAGGACGTAGGGACTATGGGTAGTTATGAAGAATTGAAGTTGCTCTTTCCGAGAATTAAATACAGTAGCAATCAATTCGATAATATTACGCTGTGCGCTTGGAAATAAATGCGCTTCTGGCTCCTCAATATATACTGTCTGACCGACAGGAGGGGAAGCGATAAAAGGTAGTGCAGCTAGAATAATTGTCAGAGGTAATGTTTCCTGTTGACCGGAAGATGAGCTCGCAATATTCATGCGTCTTCCATCTGCGGCCTCCAAAAAATTTTTGCCTTTCTCGTGTATATGCTTACCGCATAGAGACTTCTCTATTAACTTGTTTATTTCTTCTTGGATATCTTTCGTATATTCGTCATCCGTGCGATCACCTAGACGCAAATCTTTTATAGCTTCGTATATTGAGCCAAATGATTTTAGAAATGGATCTAAGGTATTATTGTTTGACAGAAAGGAAAAAATGTTGCTCTGAAGATTAGCAAAAAAGGAGCGTCCAGCAGGAATAAAAAACTGATGAAACGCTGCCTCTCGACAGATAGATTTGCCTAGAGATTCTACCAAGTGATTTCTTACTTGTTCGATTAAATATAGTGGCTCAAAATTATCATATTGAATATCTTTTTCAGAGCTTTTCTCTCTTAATCTTTTCATTAAATTGCGTAGGTCTGCCAGTTCTTTCTTGAACAAGTCTGAATAGCTGAGAGAAATCTTAGCTTTGCTATCCTTTCTTCTAGTAACCTCTATAAAAACATTGGAAATTTCATACCTTATAAAAAAATCTTGTTTCCCCCAACAATCTGGAGGAAAATATTCCTCAAATCTCTTGGAATAGTTTAAATCTAGATTACGTTTTGTCTGCTCGCTCTCGACAACAGATAGAATTTCCCATACGAAGTTTTTAAAATAAAATAGAAGTTTAGCACAAACACTTTTACCACTGGCTTGAGGGCCAATAAGTATATTTATTCGCTTGACTTCAATCTCTAAATCCTTGATGCCAGCAAAGTTTCTAATTATTAATTTTTCACTCATAATTTTAACTCAAGTACGGTAAGGGATTATATCATATTTTAACATAAAACTTTTACATTCAGGGAAGACGATCGCTGCCAATAAATTATCTCCCACTCATATCATGTCCGGCAAATTACTTGCGATCTGTCATTGTCAGGACTTGCGCACCCAACCAAAGAAACCGGGTTTTTTTACGAAAATACTTCGTTATGACCGACAGATTATCTCAAAAACCCGGTTTCTGGAACCATGAGCGTAAGTCCTATAAGTCCTACTCAAGAAACTAGAAGTTGATAAATCGCGATCGCCTCATCTTTCCCTCTCACCTTCACAGACTGATCTACCAATTGCAACCTAAAAGCCTCTGGATGTCGAGTCGCACTGACGACAGACTCCGTTACCAACACCGCACAATTGTAATGTCTAGTCAAACCTTCAACTCGCGACGCGACATTTACCGCATCGCCGATCACTGTTGAATCCATCCGGGAAGTAAAACCTACCGTACCCATCACCACTTCCCCTCGATGAATGCCGATCCCAATGTCGATCGTGGGTAGATTTTTCCGCGATCGCCCTTGATTGAACTCTGCGAGGTTTTTTCGCATGGCTGCGGCTGCTTCTAGCACGCCGTCAGTCGCCTCATCTTCAAATAGCGCCATAATTGCATCCCCAATATACTTATCGATGAAACCCCCAGCTTCCTCGATCGCTAATCCCATACAAGCTAAATAATCATTTAAAAATATAAAAGTCTCCATCGGCGTTAACTGTTCCGACATTGACGTATAACCTTTAATATCAGCAAATAAAATCGTGATTGTCCGCTTCGAGGCGGTACCAACTTGGATATTTTCAATACCCTCAGAGGCGATCGCGCTTAAAAATTTATTGGGCACAAATCGCTCAAAAGATTCTACTGTTCTTTCTAATCTGCTAAACGACTTTTGCAACGCGATCGACATCTCATTAAAAGAAGATGCCAAAGCGCCAATTTCATCGCTGAGATTGATTTCAGCGCGATGATACCAATCCCCCGCCGCAATTTTAGCAGCACTCGTTTGCAAGCGCTGCACGGGCTGGCTGAGCTGCCTTGCTAATATATATGCCCCCGCCAGACCAAAACTGAGGGCAAAAGCCCCAATTGCCAAGGCCCGCTTAATAGCATCATTCACGGCACTTTCAAGGGGTTTAAGGGAAATACCAATGCGAAAAGTACCGATTTTATCCCCAGAAGCAGTGCTAATCTCCGCCGCCACTTCGATGACGCGATCGCCTCGCGCCGCCCTCAAAGTACCTGTGGGAAACTCTATATCCCGCAGTACAAATGTCTCCACACCGAGGCTTCCTGCTTTGGAAAAGATGCCTGCATCCCTCATTGAGGCCGATCCCGCCAATCGAGTCGATCGCTTGCTGTAGTGCTTTAAAGCTACCTGTGTCACAGCTAGCGGCACGACATCGGGTATGTACTGTTCTTGAAACTCGATCGGTGATGAAGCGACAATTTGATTATAAGCGCGATCGTCTGAGACTAAAATATAGACAAAATCTGGATTTCTTTTCAGTAGCAAATCTAGATTCAGGCGGATGGTACTCCAATTTTGTACTACGAGTTCCTTTGTAGATAAATTGGCGAGTGCTACAGCCAGCGAATGCGCCGAAGCTAACTTTTGTTCCCGGTAGCGATCGCCCTCACTCACCGCAGAGAACCACACCACCGCCCCGACAATCGAAACAATCAACAGCGTTGTTGCTGTCATAATTCGAGTGTGGATAGAGTGAAATAACGTTATTTTCATTAGTAATTGGTAATTGCTAACTGGTAATTGCTAATTGTTAATAGAGAACATCTGGAATTTTCATGAAACGCAGGCAGTGTATTGTCCACAAGGCAAAACCAGCCAACCTTAGAGAAACAGGAGAGTCACGAATTATTGCCAAGCCTGCGACCCAAGAATAGCTTTGATAGTATTGGAAAAGTAAATAAATGCGGAGCTTGCTTACAAACTCTGTCCAGGGATTATCTACTATTGGGTAAGAATATACAATAACTTAAAAGTAGGTGAAAGAGTTATGAGTCCGATCGTCAGCCTCCCAGATTATCAGATCGTTGAGCAACTGTACGCAGGGACACGCACCCTTATCTATCGTGGCATCCGTACTAGCGATCGCCAACCGGTTGTCATCAAAGTCCTGCGAAACGAATACCAAAACTTTAACGGAACTATCCAATTATGGAACCAATATACCATTAGCAAAAATCTCGAATTTCCCAGCATTAACAAACCCTTAGCCCTAGAAAACTATCGCAATGGCTATGCCTTAGTGATGGAAGACTTTGGCGGAATTTCTCTATCAGATTATCTCAAAATAGCCAACGGTGAACGCTCCACATCTAAATACTTGCCTTTAGGAGAATTTCTCGAAGTAGCCATCCAACTCGCAGAGATTCTTCACTATCTTTACCAAAATCGAGTCCTTCATAAAGATATCAAACCCGCCAATATTCTGATCCATCCCCAGAGCAAAAAAATTAAATTAATAGATTTTAGTATCGCATCTCTGCTGCCCAGAGAAACCCAAGAAATTCAGACTACTAAAGATTTAGAAGGTACATTAGCATATCTTTCTCCCGAACAAACGGGTCGAATGAATCGAGGAATTGATTATCGCAGCGATTTTTATTGTCTGGGAATCACTTTCTATGAATTATTAACCGGAAGCTTACCTTGCACCTCAGAGGATGCAATGGAATTGGTACATTATCACTTGGCTAAACAACCGATACCTATCCATCAAGTTAATTCAGAAAATCCCGTAATTTTATCAGAAATCGTCAGCAAATTAATCGCTAAAAACGCTGAAGATCGTTATCAGAGTGCCTTGGGAATTAAACATGATTTAGAATTGTGTCTGGCTCAACTACAAACTAAAGGCACGATAGAATTTTTTGAAATTGGGAAGCGAGATATTAGCGATCGCTTTACTATCCCCGAAAAACTCTACGGCAGAGAAACCGAAGTTAAACAACTGTTAAGTGCCTTCGATCGAGTGGTCACTAGCACAGCCGAAATGATGCTAGTAGCAGGTTTTTCTGGGATCGGAAAAACTGCCGTTGTGAATGAAGTACATAAACCCATTGTCAGGCAACGGGGCTATTTTATTAAAGGCAAATACGATCAATTTCAACGGAATATTCCCTTTTCCGCTTTCGTGCAAGCTTTTCGGGATTTAATGGGGCAAGTTTTATCAGAATCAGATGAGCAATTGCCCACCTGGACAACGAATCTTCTCTCAGCAGTTGGAGACAACGGACAAGTTTTAATTGACGTAATTCCTGAGTTAGAAAACATCATCGGCAAACAGCCACCCGCCCTAGAATTATCAGGAACAGCAGCCCAAAATCGCTTTAATTTACTATTTCAAAAATTTGTGCAAGTTTTTACCAGCCAAGCTCGTCCTTTAGTAATATTTTTAGATGACTTGCAATGGGCTGACTCTGCATCGCTAGACTTGCTAAAAATATTAGTACAAGATACAGGGCATCTATTAATATTAGGGGCTTATCGAGATAATGAGGTTTCCCCCGTTCATCCCTTCATTTTAACAGTTGATGAAATTATCAAAACAGGAGCAACAGTTAATACTATTACTTTGAAAACGTTAAGGGAAACCGATCTCAATCGGTTAGTCGCAGATACGTTAAATTGTGAATTATCTCTTGCCCAGCCTTTGACAAAATTAGTTTATCAAAAAAGTCAGGGCAATCCTTTTTTTGCCACTCAGTTTCTCAAAGCTTTACATAATGAGGAGTTAATTAGCTTTAATTGGGAAATTCAAAATTGGCAGTGTGATATTGTCCAAGTAAATGACTTGGCAATTACAGACGACATCGTTGAATTTATGGGGTTGCAATTGCAGAAGTTACCCATCCCAACTCAAGATGCTTTAAAATTAGCTGCTTGTATGGGGGCGCAGTTCGATCTACATACTTTGGCCATCGTTTCTCAACAATCAGAAATAGAAACAGCAACTCTGTTATGGAGAGCCTTGCAGGAGGGTTTAATTTTACCGATTAGTAATGTTTACAAGTTTTATCAATTTGATGGCAGCAATTGTTTAAGCTCCGAAGAGGAAACGAGCGATCGACAAATTGCTAGATACAGGTTTTTGCACGATCGCGTTCAACAAGCGGCTTATTCCCTCATTCCCTCCGACCAAAAACAAGCCACTCATCTCCGCATCGGTCAGCTACTTCAGCAAAATTTACCCAAAATAGAAAAAGAGGAAAAGCTGTTTGATATTGTCGGGCATTTGAATTTAGGAATTGAATTAATGACTCAAGCAGAAGAACGAGCAGCCTTAGCTAGACTGAACTTAGCTGCCGGACAGAAAGCCAGAAATTCTACAGCCTACTCAGCGGCTCGAAGTTTTGTACAAACAGGGATTAATTTGCTCTCTACTAACTGTTGGCAAACTCAGTATGAATTAGCTCTGCATCTTTATGTGGCGGGGACGGAAACTGCTTACTTAAACGGCGACTTTGAAAGCATGGAAGAAATGGCAGCAGAAGTTTTGCTAAGAGCCACGACTATACTAGACAAAGTGAAAATTTATGAGATTCAAATCGCAGCATTGACTGCCCAGAGTCAGACATTAGAAGCGATCGCTAGAGGGCAAGAGATCCTAGCAGAATTAGGGGTTGAGTTCTCAGCTAAATCTGACGAAGCCTTAACTAGCAAAATGCTAAACACCCTTGTTGAGCAACTTCAAGGTAAACAGATTGAAGAACTGGTTAACCTGCCTGAGATGAGCGATCGACAGACAACAGCAGCAATGCAACTATTAGCAATGTTATTGATACCCACTTTTCAAGGAAATTCTGCCTTGTTACCTCTGCTTTGCGCGACAATGGCAAGTTTATCCCTTCAATTTGGGAATGCACCCGCATCAACAATAGGGTATGTAGGGTATGGTATGGTGCTGTCTACTTTTTTGAGAGAGGTAGAAAAAGGTTATTATTTTGGGCGATTGGCTATGAGCTTGCTCAATCAGTTAAACGTTCAGGAATTAAAGCCTTTAACGTTACTTTGGTTTGGTGGTTTTATCCAGCATCATAAAGAAGCGCTCAGAGCAACAATCCTAACGCTGAAAGACGGCTATTTAGCGGGAATAGAAACTGGTGATTTTCTGAATGCTGGGTACAATATCATTGTTTATTTTAATCAAAGTTACTTCGCTGGAAGATGTTTAGCTGATTGGGTACCCGAAATTGAAAATTATGAGATTGCTCTAGCTCAGATGAAGCAAGACTCTCCTCTGATGTACCTGAAGATGCAAAAACAGACAGCGCATAACTTGATAGAAACTCTCAATCAACCAGATTTATTAAGCGGCCCTACCTATGATGAAAGAGTTATGCTTCCGAAGCTCGATCGGGATAATGAGCTTACGGCGATCGCCTGTACCTATATCTACAAACTGACGCTTGCTTATTTCTTTGGCAACTACAACAATGCCCTAAACTACATTGCTAAAGCTAACCTCTATGTGTTAGCAGTTGCCCCTTTAATTTTTAAGCCAGTTTTCCATTTTTATGCGGGATTAACCTACTTAGCACTATTACCTACACAGTCAGAAATCGAGCAGGCTAACACTTTTGCTCTGGTGGAAACCCATCAAGACACTGTGGCTAAGTGGGCGCACCATTCACCGGCAAATCACGAACATAAATTTGCCTTAATAGAAGCCGAAAAATGCCGAGTTTTAGGCAAGAATTATGAAGCTGGGGATTGGTTCGATCGCGCTATTACTCTTGCCAAAGAAAATGAATATATTCAGGAGGAAGCTCTAGCCAATGAACTAGCGGCGAAATTTTATCTCACTTGGGGTAAAGAAAAAGTTGCGGCTGGATATATTCAGGAAGCCTATCACTGCTACAACCGATGGGGTGCGAAAGCCAAACTCGCCCATTTAGAACAACACTATCCGCAATTTCTAGCGGCTATTCTCGAACCAATTAACCCAGCTCTGATATCTGGAGAAACAATCTCTCCAACGGTGAAGATAAGCGTGACTAGCACTAACAGCAGTCATAACCAGAATTTAGAGTTAGATTTTACGGCTGTTATGAAAGCTGCACAAGCTATTTCTCAAGAAATTGAATTAGATAAATTTTTAGCGACTTTGATGCAGATTGCGATCGCTTCAGCGGGAGCAGAAAGCGGAACTTTAGCGATTTATCAAGAGACAAGGTGGTTAGTGGTAGTAAGAGCAAGCCAAAACTTTATCAGTCATGTGCAAATTCCTCTGGCTGAATCCCAAGAATTACCTAAAAATTTGATTTATTCTGTAGCCAGAAGCCAAACAACGGCGGTTTTTGATAACTTAAGCTTATCGAAACAATTTGCAGGCGATCGCTACATCATCAACCACCAGCCTAAATCAGCTTTATGTACTCCCATTAGCGATCGCGGAAAAGTAATCGCCATTTTGTATTTAGAAAATAACTTAACAGTGGGAGCTTTTACAAGCGATCGCTTAGAAGTAGTTCGCATTCTTTCCGCTCAAGCTGCGATCTCTATTGAAAACGCTCTGCTCTACCGCACTCTCGAACAAAAAGTCATCGATCGCACGACCCAACTTGCAGCAGCTAACGAAGAAATTACGCTCCTTAACGAGCGCCTCAAAGCTGAAAATATGCGAATGGCGGCGGAGTTAGATATTACCCGCCAACTCCAGCAAATGATGCTACCCAAAAAAGAGGAACTCCGTCAAATTACTGGGTTAGATATTGCGGGTTTTATGCAGCCTGCGGATGAAGTAGGGGGGGATTATTATGATGTATTGCAACAGAATGATAGCGTTAAAATTTGTATTGGCGATGTGACTGGACATGGTTTAGAAAGTGGTGTGCTAACGATTGTCGTACAAGCAGCAGTACGGGCGCTGATCGAAAATGGGGAAACGGATTCTAATCAGTTTTTGAAGGTGCTGAATCGAACTGTTTATAAGAACGTGCAGCGCATGAATTCTGATAAAAGTTTGACGTTTTTGTTGATGGATTATTGTAATGGAAAAGTGCGATTTAGCGGGCAGCATGAAGAGGCGATCGTAGCGCGGGCTTCTGGCGAGATCGAGCGGATCGATACGATGGATTTAGGGTTTCCGATTGGTTTGGAGGAAGATATTTCTGAGTTCCTTTCTTATGCAGAAGTGCAGTTACATCCGGGAGATGTGGTGGTGCTTTACAGCGATGGGATTACAGAAGCAGAGAATTTGCAAAAGCAGCACTATGAAATGGAGCGGTTGCTAGAAGTTATTAGGCGCAATTCCCATAGAAGTGCATCAGAAATTAGGGAGGCTGCGATCGAAGATGTGCATCGGTATATTGGGGAGCAAAAAGTTTTCGATGATATTACGTTGCTGGTGCTTAAGCAAAAGTAGAGCAACAATTTTGGAGGTAAAATGCTGTGAAAACCAGATACTGGGATTGCTTCGCGCTTGAACTCGCAATCACAAAAAAAGCGTTAACGGAACCGTATTGAATAGGACTGAAGCTCCTGTCACCTTAAATAAAGGTACGTAGTTGCGCTTTAGCGTTCTTTTATTCAATATCAAGTTCTTCAACAAAAGTTAACCAACGGCGATCGTCATCTATGGGGGTTTGGAAACCGCCACCGCTGTAGCAACTTGCTGGAATTGCCAGAGTAACGGGGCCTCCAAGTCGTGACGAGATTGGTTGGTAGTTCTCACCCCATCGCGTTACTAGCAGGATATCGCAGTCACGGATATCAGCCGATCGCAAGCGGATGGGATTTTTGGGATCGCGGGATACCGCAGACTTACCCTTAACAATAACTGCCTCACGATTGGCGATCGCTACATTCCCCGCAGTGAGAACATCCCGCACCCGCACGCCGTGCAGCTTAACCTTGCCTATCGGCCACCCTTGGCGGTAGCCAACAGCCTCCTCAATAGTAATTTGCGGTAGTCGATCGAGAGCATTGCTGTCAAGGATGCGGTTGCCAATACGTATTTGTGCAGGTTCATTACCAACGATCGCGTGAGTGACATAAAATGCCCAAAATCTCTCCGCATACTCCTCATGTAACTGCGGGTATTCGCTTTGAGGAAAAACCAGAGATAAAGGGCCCCCTTCACTACGAGGAATTGGTCGGCCGTCACGCTCCACTGCTAGGATAATTGGATAGCGGCGTAAATCCTTGATGCTGACTGTTGAGCGAAAACCGTCATAGCCCAAAAATGTGACATTGGTGGCCTCTGGTTTAACCCCCAAGCGATCGAGCAATTGCGAAACCACAATTCCTCGAAAATAGAGAATAGCATTCAAGTCTTTGCTATTGTGAGGCGAAGTGGTGTTAGCGCGAGAAGTTGCCAGCGCTTCCAATTCACTCCAACCGAACCTCTGAGTACCTTTGGCAATTTGTCCGCTAACAAAAAACTCCCACTCCTTTACCTTGGTAGTCTTTGCCCGCTGTGCAACCATAGCATTGTTATTAGCGATCGCTTCGGCCCGCCATTGAGCCAACTTAGCCTCCTTTGGCCGCTGACTGCATCCCGGAAGCAAAATTGCCAAGAGGGTGAGAAATGAGGCAACTCGGAAGGTAGGATTAAAAATAAATAAATTCGGCATTTTCTAGTCCCCATCTAGGGATTAAACATGATTTTACTTTCATTGTTTCCACTCTCTAGAATAATAGTTTTATTTTCTCCTTCCCTTTCTCCTTCTCCTCCTAAAGTATGAGCGACCAACAGCCAAAAACTCAATTTTGGAAAAATTGCGGAATTTTTCTGAGTGGTACTCTCGTGGGAGCAGTGCTAGCTTTGGGTGGTGAGTTAGCCTGGAAACAAGTGCAGTTATCAAAAAATGAGGTAGAAATTCAGCTACCATCTGCAAATTCAACTGCGGTAAAGCCTGCTTCCTCTGCACAACAATTTACTATTCCGCCACCACCACCAAATACGCGATCGCAACCACTTGTCGCATCACCAACACCTGTAACTCAGCCTTCTCAAACTTCTCTGACAAATATTCCCAAACTCCCCTCAATCTCTCCCACACCCTCTCCTTCCCCAACTTTAGCTACAACTGAGCGAGTCAGCTTTGAAACTGGTGCTACAGGTACAACTGTTCGCGACAGTTTACAAGCAAATCAATTAAAACGTTACACTCTTAATTGCAGCAGCAATCAGGAGATGACAGTAAAGATTGAAGAGGGAACTGTTAGTGTAGATATTATCGCTCCTGATGGTGCAAAACTTGGCACTGCTTTCGGTACTGTTCAATGGCAAGGTAAACTCTCCAATAGCGGCGATCATACTATTGCAATTTCTGCTCCAAATCCATCAAATTATGCTGTCAAAGTTGAAGTAAAGTAACTAGAAAATTATCTGTAACGCCGCCATCTTGGCGGTGACTTTACGGCCAAATTGTAAGGTCGGCGCAAGCCGCAAAAAGTTTGCGATCCATAGAGATAGATCGTTGTCGGTTTGCGCCCACCCTACGTTTAATATTGTCCACAGGGCTTAGCTACATTACTAATTGATAATGTTGGACAGTGGGAAATGGATCGTAAAAATGATGTAATAAAGCACGCCATTCTTCATACTTTGCTGATTGTCGAAATCCAATAGTATGATCTTCTAAACTCTGCCATTGCACCAGTAGAATATAGCGGTTTGTATCTTCTATGCAGCGTTGAAGTTTGTGAGAAATATACCCTGGCATAGAAGAAATGATTGCTGAAGCTGTTTTGAAAGCTATTTCAAATTCAGCGGTTAAACTAGGTTTCACATCGAGAATTGCAACTTCTAAGATCATCAGCCTAAACAGTGAATTTTTCAGAGAAAAATATGTAACGCCGC
>NZ_JAQMUA010000398.1:0-32309 GCF_028330895.1 Kamptonema animale CS-326
AGATTAAATTGATTATTAGACAAAGCTATGGCTTTAAGACCTTTGATTCTTTACGAGAAAAGTTATTAGCTTGCTTACTTAAATAAGCCGTGCTTATCACCACAGGTACGGGAGAGCCCTCATTGGGACGTTCCAACTACGAAAACAGCGTCCACTGGCAACGGGGTTTAATGCTTGACAACGACTATAATGGTCGCGCCTTACTGGAATATAGTGGTATAGGTGTAAAAATCACAGTCCGAGCCGCCTATCCAGAGAGATTTCTGTCTTACCTTACTGAAGAGGTGAAATGGCTTGTCGAGAATTTTTGGAAAGGATTGCACTCTAGCGAAATGGTTCCTTGCATAGAGCCTTGTGGAAAAAATCAGCCAGGAACTGGACTTTTTGAAGTAGAGAAACTTATTGAAAGCAAACGCCAGAATATACCTAAGTTTCTCTGTCAAGTTCATGGCTGTAATCAAGTTTTAGACATTGATGAATTAATGCGAAATGCACCAACTTCACAACAGGTTCCTGTTGTGAAGATGATTGAGGAATTAGGAAATAAATTGGGAGATAAATTAGAAAATATTCACACGGATATACGCATTATTAAGAGCCAAGCAGACGAACAATTTGCGGTGCTAATGCAAATGCTCACTGATGAAGCCAAAGATGGGCCGCGATTGTTTAGCTTTAAACCCCTCGATCCAGGCTTTTTCGATCGCCCCAAATGGATCAGCACTAAGTTTCAAATTACCCTCTGGTGCGAACATTCTCGCCTGCCTTTACCTGCTTTAAATCCACCCGGAAGTAAGCAGGGAATCTATGAGTTGAACCTACCCCGTGAGTGGTTTGTCAAAGCAGCCCCTCTACTCAAAACTATGTCTATCACCTTGGGGTTAATCTTGCCAATCGCAGGTTCCGCCACCAAATTTATACTAGACGAGAATACCTACAAAGGAATTGAAGAACAACTAGATTTAGGGCAGAAAAGTGTGGAATTTGCGATGAAAGGAAGCGATTTGGCTGTTGATTGGCAATCTAAAACCGATACTCCCAATTTAGGACACGGTGACGCAATTCGCGCCCAAGGTTCCATGCTGCGAGAACTCCATGCTCTCCTCAAAGAAAAAGATCCTAGTTTTGGTGGACTGGAGCCAGTGCAAAATAATCGGCGCGAGTTTTTGTGGGTGCATCCTCAGTTTGTAGATCAGTATTAAATTCTGATTGCAGCCGAATACTTTAATAGATCCAAGGAATTAGTTTCTTAACTTGCGATCGATAGGTATCATAATCGGCAAATTTATCTCGCAGCCATGATTCTTCTTTTCTAGCTTTGATATCAAAAAATAGTAGCAAGAGCAATGCTCCGATCGCATGGGCTAAACTCCATTGCCAGCAACTATAGGCAAGGGCTAAGAAAATCACGCCACTATAAATGGGATGTCTGACCACTCCATAAATTCCACTGTTTACTAATTTTCCATCATCCTTGGGGTGGGGTAAGGGAGTAAGATTCGTTCCTAATTCTGCGATTCCCCAAAGTAATAACAATGCAGCAATTAGACTAAAAAGACCAGTCAATCCCCAACCTGTGTATTTCCAAATAGGAGACAAACTATCGAGAGCGACAACTGGATAGACGGGCAACAGGATAAAGCCAATGAAGAGGATTGTTTGACCGATTACCCAGTATTCACCTCTGGCACCGCGCCACCATTGGGCTGAGAATCCCCATGCTTTGAATTGGTTCATATCTTATTGGTTCCTTAGTAATTGTTTTGATTTCCCGAAAAAGCTGTCATGGCGATCCCTTGAATTATGCCCACATTGGCGTGCTGAGATATCGTTCTCCTGCACTGGGTTGGACGATCGCAATTCGTTGATTCTGGTAGCGCGATCGCTGCCCAATTTGTAACCCCGCGTAGACAGCCGCGCCCGTTGAAATGCCGCTCAAAATCCCTTCTACTTGTGCCAATTGCCGTTCTCGGCTCATATTATCTGGCATGGTCAAGATCAGATGATAGCCTTTAGCTGCACACACCATTGCTAACCCGATGCCAGTATTCCCGGAGGTTGCTTCCACGATCGTCGAAATTCCGGGTTGAATCAAACCTGCCTGTTCTGCTTCTAGCATCATGCTGACAGCGATCCGGTCTTTCACTGATTTTGCCGGATTCATCCCCTCTAATTTGAGAACAATTTCGGCGACGCAGCCAAACAGTTGCGGTAATCGTTGAAGTTGAACTAGCGGCGTGTGACCGATGATTTCAGTAATGTTGGCATAAATATTCATAGGGCAATATTGAATACACCTCAAATGATTAGCCAGAAACTCGTCACCGTCAGTCCGGCAATTAACAGCAAGTGGGGAAGATTGCTGAGCAAGGTACATTTGGTAATGCGTAACAGCGGATAGACACTGAAAATCAGAGCGCTGAGCAGCGTGACTCCCTGAAGGAAAGCGGCAACATCAGCACTCCAGGTGAGAGTCGGTAATCCCGTGCCGCTAAAGCCCAAGGTTCGCGCCAAGACAGGCAGAATTTGACCCGCTTCCGTAACCGCCGCCGGGATGTAGTGCGCCAGATTTACTGCCAGGGTAAAGGGGAGATAGGCGTAGATGACAGTGAGATAGGTGGGTTGTTCGGGATCGAGCAGGCGGGCGATCGCATGAGTGATATATGTCAACCCAAATGGAATACACAGAAGAGTGAGGGCGATCGGCGTACTGGTCAATAAATGGTCAGCATCAATGGGAATATTGTGGAAGCCTAACCCTCCTAAAAGCCTGTGGGCATGATGTATACACACCCCACCAAACAGCAGCAACAGGAGCGCGGCTTCTGCCCAAAAGCCTCGGTGATTGTCCAGTAAGTCGGATGTGGGAAAACGCAGGTTGAACTGAACCGAGCGATGGGGACAGGCTTTGAGACAGGTCATACATAGCACGCAGTCTCGGTTGTCCTGCAATTGCGCGGGATGGGAGTAGAGCGGACAGCCACCCGTTGCCTGTCCTTCCGTAGGCAGGGCATCGGCAAAGGTGACGGGGGTGGCGCTACTGCCTTTGTAACAGCCAAAGGTGCTGCACTGACTACCGCACACCTGTTGAGTCGAGCGCAATTCAATCATCGCTAATTTGGCAAACATCCCGTTCATACCACCGATCGGACAGAGATAGCGACACCACAGCCGCCGCTCGTAAATCAGGCTAAAAATGACCGCTCCAGCCGTAATCGTCAACAGCAACCAGGCAGAAAGCGCCGCATGATGCGGCAAATCCCAAAGCTTTTCCCATAGATAAATTGCCACAAAGCCACCAAACAAAATCCAGGCTCCCCAGCGATTCAGCCATTTGGTATTCCAGGTAAGTTGTTGACGCGGAAACAGCCACAGAGACAGCCGACGCAACCATTCGGCGGTAATCATAAAGGGGCAGACTGCACACCAGAGCCGACCGACAAAGACGAAAAGAAATAGATAAACCGGCCACCACCAAGCCCAAAAGAGATTGAGCGTTACACTGCTGTCTCGCGCTTGAGGCCCGATGAACCCGGCGATCGTGACGGGCACAAAAAACGCCATCATTACCATCCAGATGCCCTCTGGATACCAGCGACTCAGCAACACTCGCCGCAGCCAAGGCACATGGGTGAGTAAATCCACTCGGAAAGCATTTTTGGCAGACTGTACCGACCATAGGGCTTGTTCTGAAATCACCGTCTGACCTAGTGGAGTCACGATCGCCGCCCGATGCAGAATTTCTGCCAGTTCTGTGAGGTTGCCAGGATACTCGTAGCTAATCAACCGACGCAGATCCGACTGATCTAGCTCTAGCAATGGACGATTTTGTGACTGACAAAACTGGGTTAGGAAGTAACTGGCAAAATCTGGAATATCTACCTTACGCTGGGGCAAGCTAAAGAGCTTGATCGAAATTGTGTCTGCATCTGGTAGCTCTAGTTGGTCAGGAGAGGCAAGGATTAAGCGTACCCAGGACTGGACGGGTTTGGGAGGCTCGGTTGTCAGGGTGCTAGTTCTGCTCAGTCCATGATTGGGAAAGATGCCACCTGTTTTGAAGTAGTGGATGAAGCGATCGCGATCAGCCCCACTCAATACTTGAACATTATTCAGCAGTAGCGTTCCTCGCTCTAACAGTTCGATAATTCCCGGTTGCCCGCCGACTCTACCAAATAAAAAGTCGGTATTGAGCCTGCCATCTTCCGATCGCGGTAACTTGGCACAATCTAGTTCAGCAAAGGGTTGGTCTGCGAGTCCAGAACGGGCATGAATCATCCCTGCTAGAAAGGTTTTTCCGGTTCCGGGCTGTGCTTGAAACACGACGGGTTTCAAACTAGCGGCGGCTCGATCGATTTGTTCGGCCAGCTTTTGAGTGGCTTTGCTGTTGCCGAGGATCGTTTCCCCGTTTGGCACTGCTTGAATGTAGGGCTGTAAGCCTTGAATGCGGCTTTGTTCTTGAGCAATGCGGGCAGTGAAGGTGTTTAAGTCTTGTGCTAACAGGGCGTTGAATAGATGTTCAATTTCGGCATACTGCTGCATCAACTGCCAAAACTGAGCTTGGGGCAAAAACCAGATTTCGCTGGCAGTCAGGGCGATCGCCTGAGTTTGGTGCCTACTGTTTTCTGGGTTTGCCATCAGCGACGCATAGCCAAATAGCTCTCCAGCACTGCGATGGCGAATCAGGGATTTACCAATTGAGGAGAGTCGATAAATCTCCACCGCGCCCCACTTCAGCAGGTATAACCCGATCGCTGGTTGATTCGTTTGATAGATCGACCTTCTCGGTTCGACCTTGAGCAGGTGGAGCGATCGCGCAATGTCTTGCAGTGCTAGATCTGGCAATTGCCCCCAAAACCGATGGAATTTCAACCAATTGCAGCACTCTTCAACCGCCGCTGTATCTGCGATCGGCAGTCCATCCAGCCCCGCGCCCACAGGCGGACATTCCATAGTTAATGCAGGGAGCAAATCGGGTGCAGTTTGAGAAACCATGATTTTTTAAAGTTGCTCTTTAGTTTGGCTGGTACGAATTCCCAGAAGGCTATAAAGACCGCAAAAACCGATCGGAGCCGTCACCAGCATTACGCCACCTGCAACGACTAGACCAAAATCAGCAGCTTTTAAGGTATTGCAACCGTTTCTTGTAGCTTTCTTGATTATAACCGATTAATTATTTTATAGTTGATAGGTTAAATATACTTTTAGATATATAGTTAATTGCTTATAAATAGTTAAATAGATTTACATAGATACGAAAACTTTGGACATAACCGTATGAATTTGGAAAATTTAGCGGCTCTCAAGCCCTATCTCAGCTTTTTTCACCCCATTACCATGTGGCTGTTGCTGGTCGTTGCGCTCTATGCAATGTATCTAGGTGTGCAAGTTCGGCGGACGAGGCTGGCAGACGGAGATATCAAGAAAGAAATGGTTAAAGGTCGGTTTGCTATCCGCCATCACCAAATTGGCTCCATCCTCCTAGCATTGATGGTAATTGGGGCGATCGGGGGAATCACTGTTACCTACCTTAATAATGGCAAGATTATAATCGGCCCTCATTTATTTGCAGGCTTAGGAATGGTGGGGTTAATTTCTACTTCTGCGGCGTTGGTTCCCTTTATGCAGAAGCATGACTGGGTTCGCAACCTTCACATTTTGCTGAACATAATTCTGCTGGGATTGTTTGGTTGGCAAGCCGTGACAGGGGTGCAAATTGTACAGAAGATTTTGAGTTCGATGAATGGGCCTGCTGCGGGGTAATTAGTCTTCAATATTCAATACCAAAGAAACCGGGTTTTTTGACGAAAATACTTCGTTGTTACCCACATACGATCTCAAAAACCCGGTTTCTGTGATTGCTTCGCGGATCTCGCAATGACGAGTATTTAACCGGAGATGGTATAACTCCTTCTTTACAGATTGCAGCTCTGAGCTAAACTCTTAATAGACACTAACTAAGAATTAGCCAATGACTGCGGACAAACGGCGAAATTTACCTTTTTTCAGTCAGCTTTGGCAGTGGTTTGAGACGATGCCGAAGCCCAAAACTGAGGAATCGATCCTGCTGCGGGTATTGGTACAAGCGCTGGTGACAGTCGGGATTATCGCTACAGATGTGGCGGCTGGGGTGGGGGAAGGAGATGTGGCGATTAGCCTCTGGGCTGTCCCTCTGAGTATTGTGGGCGCGACTTGGAGTTGGTTTAGTCGGCGCGATCGCAATATCCCTGTTAAATTCTGTCTGGCAATTGGAATGTTGCTGGCTTTGTTTGCCTTTCTCCTCAGTTTGCTAGGAGAGTTGAATGACACCCGCCTGATTCTGGCTAAGCTGTTAATTCAACTCCAAGTGCTCCACAGTTTTGACTTGCCGCAACGCAAAGATTTAGGCTATTCGATGGTGATTGGGCTGATTTTGTTGGGAGTGGCGGGTACTCTCAGCCAAGAGTTGACTTTTGCGCCGTTACTATTGCTATTTTTGGCGATCGCGATTCCGACTTTGGTACTCGATTATCGATCGCGCTTAGGAATTTTCAAGGAAGCAGGAAAAAGGAAGCAGGAAGAAGGAAAAGACAAAAAACGAAACTTGTGGGAATTTGGCGAGGCTTTATCTCCCAAGCGTTTTGGACTACTGTTATTAGTAATTGTTGGCTTAGGACTGGGTATTTTTGCATTTTTACCTCGGTTCCCTGGCTATCAGTTGCGGACTTTTCCAGTAAGTGCACCCATTCAATACCAGGGACAATTTGACGGCCGTAGCATTAGCAATCCCGGCTATGTTAGAGGTGGTAATAGTGAAGGTTCTGGGGGAGGTAGCGGCCGCAATCCAGAGACAGGGCCGGGGAAATTAAACGATACTTTTTATTACGGTTTTAATACTAAAATTAACCAAAACTTGCGGGGGGAAATGAAACCGCAGGTGGTGATGAGAGTGCGATCGCAAGCCGCAGGTTTTTGGCGAGTCTTGGCCTTCGATCGCTACACTGGTCAGGGTTGGGAGATTTCCCGCAATGACAAGACCCTGACGCTGAATCGACCTTCTTGGTCTTACCAATTTTATCTTAATTGGATACGGACTCTGAACCGCACCAGAGAGGTGATTCAGAGTTATACAATGGTTTCTCAGATGCCTAACTTGATCCCAGCGTTGGATCAACCGAAGGAACTTTACTTTCCGACGCAGGATGTAGCCGTTGACCCGGAGGGGACTTTGCGATCGCCTTTGGAATTGCGGGAGGGGCTGACTTACACTGTGATTTCTGAGGTTCCCTATCGCGATCGCAGTTTGTTAGGTAAAGCAGGTACTAATTACCCTAAAAGCATTCAGAATTATTATCTACAAGTGCCGCCCCAAATTAAAGATAAAGTGCGACGAGTAACTGAAGAAATATTGGCAGCCAGAACTAGAGTTGCTACGTCTGATAAGCCGATTAATTCAGCTTATGAGAAAGCCTTGTATTTGGCTCAATATTTAAAGCAAAATCCCAATTACAAGCTGCAAAAAGAACCGCCTTTTTTACGGGAAGATGAAGATTTAGTCGAGGCGTTTCTGTTTGGATATAAAGACAGTCCCGCTGGGAATAAAATTACTGGCGGCTATCCAGACCACTTTGCTAGCGTGATGACAATTATGTTGCGATCGGTTGGGATTCCCGCGCGAGTAGTTGGCGGTTTCGATCCGGGAGAATTCAATCCGTTTACGGGCTTGTATATCGTCAAAAACACTGATGCCTATTTAATGACTGAGGTGTATTTTCCCAAGCATGGCTGGTTTCCGTTTAACCCAGTTCCCGGATATCCGCTTTATCCACAATCGATTGAAGACAATCAAACTTTTAGCGCCTTGCAGGCTTTTTGGAAGTGGGTTGCAGGTTGGTTGCCAACACCAGTAACAGGTTTATTAAATACAGTTATTGGTTTTGTTGTTGCCTGGCTAGTGGGGGCAATTAGTTGGTTTTTAGCCTTATTTGCTAAAGGTTGGGTAGGTTTATTTACGGGTTTAATTGTAGGTATTGGTTGTGGTTTTATTGGGTGGTTGCTGTGGCAAACTTGGCGAAATTGGCGTTACCGTCGCTGGTTGAAGAAATTGCCGCCAGTGGAGGGGATTTATCAGGAAATGTTGAAGGATTTAGCCCGGAAAGGATTTGTTAAGCGCCGAGCTCAAACGCCTTTGGAATACGCGCGAGATATGCGGCAACATTTAGGTGTTGATGAAGTGGAAGTAATTGA
Organism: Kamptonema animale CS-326; assembly: GCF_028330895.1. Lineage (NCBI taxonomy): Bacteria > Bacillati > Cyanobacteriota > Cyanophyceae > Oscillatoriales > Microcoleaceae > Kamptonema > Kamptonema animale. The sequence continues at coordinate 8,224 of NZ_JAQMUA010000398.1, forward strand.
GGAAGTTTCTCAGGCTTATGTGCGCTGGCGCTATGGTGGTGAAGTGGGAAATCTAGCCCAGTTGCGGCAATTGGTGGAGAATTTGAGGCGGAGTTTTAATTCGATTAAGTTTCGTGGTAATAATAGCAATGGATAAAAAGTAATCCGATGCTAAGAAGGCCGCCGGACTGTGAGCTTGCGTAAGTCCTATCAACTTCAACAGGGGCAAAAATTGAAAAGACGATTATTGCAAATCACTTGCTTTGTTATTGGTTGTATCTTAACTTTGCTGGCAAGTACAGCTAGTCCTTCTACCTTACAAAATAGCACTCAAATTTTGTGGGATACCTACGGCATTCCCCACATTTACGGAGAAGATACAAAAAGCCTTTTCTACGCCTTCGGATGGGCGCAAATGCAAAGTCATGGCAACTTAATTTTACGCCTTTACGGTCAGGCTCGCGGGCAAGCAGCCGAATACTGGGGCAAAGATTATTTAGACTCCGATCGCTGGGTGCAAACAATGGGAATTCCCGATCGCGCTCAGGAGTGGTACAAAGCACAAAACCCAACTTTTAGCAACTATCTTGATGCTTTTGTGGCGGGGATTAATGACTATGCAGCAGCAAATGCTGATGCGATCGCAGATGAAGTTAAAATCGTATTACCAGTTACATCGGCAGACGTACTAGCTCACCAACAGCGAGTCGTAAATTTTACCTTTGTTGTCAATCCCCAAAGCTTTAAAAACATCAAGCAACAAAGCCAGCCGACAGGTTCCAATGGGTGGGCGATCGCACCCTCCCATTCTGAAAGTGGAAACGCCTTGCTACTAGCAAATCCCCACTTACCGTGGTCAGACTTATTTAGATGGTACGAAGCTCAACTTACGGCCCCCGAACTTGACGCTTACGGAGCCACCCTAGTTGGATTCCCCAGCTTAGCCATTGCTTTTAATAATAACTTAGGCTGGACTCATACTGTCAACACCCATGATGGCTGGGATGCCTACGAATTGCAACTTGCAGAAGGTGGCTATCGTTTTGATGGTAAAATTCTCCCCTTTGAAACCAAAGAAAAACTCTTAAAAGTCAAGCAAGCTGATGGAAGTTTTGTCTTGGAAAAACTGCTAATAAAGCAGTCCCTTCATGGGCCGATTGTTACAGAAAAAGATGGCAAAGCTACCGCCCTACGGGTTGTCGGCACCGATCGGCCGGGAGCTTTAGAGGAGTGGTGGGATATGGTGCGTGCCCAAAATTTTGCGGAGTTTGAAACTGCATTGAAGCGCTTGCAAATTCCCATGTTTACTGTCATCTACGCCGATCGTCAAGGGCAGATTATGCACCTATTTAACGGTCAAGTACCAATTCGTAAACAGGGAGATTTTAAGTATTGGTCAGGTATAATTCCCGGCGATACTTCAGCGACTTTGTGGACTAAAAATCATCCCTATTCTGATTTGCCGCGCGTCCTCAATCCCCCTAGCGGTTGGTTGCAAAATGCCAACGATCCGCCTTGGACAACGACTTTCCCACCCGCGATCGCTCCTAATAATTATCCCTCTTACATGGCACCGCGCGGCCCGATGGATTTGCGACCCCAGCGATCGGCTCGAATGCTCCTAGAAGACCCAAAAATTTCTTTTGAGGAACTGATTACCTACAAGCATTCTACATTCATGGAACTTGCCGATCGCCTCTTAGATGACTTAATTCCCGCCGCTGAGCAAGGTAGTGAGAAAGCACGCCAAGCCGCCGCAGTGCTTGCAGCTTGGGATCGCAAAGCCGATGCCGATAGTCGCGGTGCTGTCCTGTTTGCTTTTTGGGCCAAGGCGATGGACTCAGAAAAGTTATTTGCAAAACCTTGGAGCCCAGACTCTCCGCTGACAACGCCGGATGGATTGGCGAATCCCGCCATTGCTGTAGAAGGGTTGGAAGCAGCAGCAAAGAAGGTTGAAGCTACTTACGGAGCCCTAGACGTACCCTGGGGAGATGTTTTCCGACTGCGATCGAGTAGCGTGAATCTACCTGGTAACGGTGCTGATGATTCTCTGGGCGTTTTCCGAGCTGTATGGTTTGCTCCTGGGGAGAGCGATCGCTTTCAGGCGGTTGCGGGAGATTCCTACGTAGCTGCGATCGAGTTCTCAAACCCAATCCGAGCAAAGACACTTCTTACTTATGGCAATGCTAGCCAGCCTAATTCGCCCCATCAAAGCGATCAGTTAGAATTATTTGCCCGCAAACAGTTGCGTCCCGTGTGGCGATCGCTTTCCGAGATTGAAGCTCATCTAAGTTCGCGTCAGATATTGGCACCAGCAAAAGGAAGGGGCTAGGGAAAGAAGGGGAACAAGGGAAATGGCTAATGGCTAATCGCTAATGGTTAATCGCTAATTGGGGAAAAAGCCCCCTGACGGGTGAAAATCCCGTCAAAAGCCTTACCTATGGTGGTTTGAGACGTTTTGTGGTCAAAAAAAATGGGCGATCGTTCTCAACAACCCCCATAATAATTATCCCTCTTTTGTCACTCTGGGAATATAAAAATGAAAGCCAAATTTTCAACTGTAGATAGAGCGAGCATTTGAGCGTTTATTTTCTAATTGAATGGCTGAAATCAAGATTTTTGCTAAAAGTCTTATGCTATAACCATCACAGATTATTTTCTGCCGAAAGTGACAAAAGAGCGTTATGTATTGCGTAATGTTGATTGCGATCGCGGTTTTAGGCCCAGGTGCGCATTCGCTCGACGCTCTGATTTTTGGACGGTGAAGCCAGGCTTATCCTTCAGATGGATTCTATGTCAAGCTTTTTAAACTAATCATTATCTTTAGTCGTTTAAATGCGTAACAGCCGATCGCGAAGATTAAGCTGAAACCAGTTAATTTAATTTAAAGAGGTAGCCTAGTAATGCCATCTGGCGATCGACAATCTCTCAACTGGCTGTTGCAGCAGTTTGTGCTCAAGCCAGGTAAGCCTGACATCCTCTACGGCTTGCGTACCCTTTTGGCAGTGAGTGGGCCCATTGGAGTTGGATTCGCGCTCGGTAATCCGGCTGCAAGTGCGATCGCGGTGATGGGAGCTATGTTTGTGGGTATGGTTGATGCGGGTGGAGCCTATCGCCAAAAAGCCACTGTAATGATCGCAGCAACCATTGGCGTTACTGTCGCCTTGCTAATCGCGAATCTGGTTAGTAGCACCTTGTGGCTAACTATTCTAACCACGTTTTTGGTGATGTTCATCGCTGGCTTAGCTGGTCTGTTTGGTACGATCGCCGCGACGGTAAGCCTGGTTACATCAACTATGTTTATCGTCTCGCTAGCAAAATTCGCTTCGTTCCCAGATTTGTCTACTGTTCTTCTGCAATGTGCGCTGTGCTTAGCTGGAGGTGTCTGGGCAATGGTGTTATCTCTCTTATTGTGGGTGCTACGCCCTTATACACCTGCGATCGAGGCAGCCAGCAGTTGTTATGCCACATTGAGCAAATTTTTGCGAATAGCCAGCGAGATACCCTTAACTCTGGAGGAGCGTCGGAAGTGGAGAGAGCAATTCTTACAAGCTCAAGACAGCGTAATACAGAATTTGACCTCTGCCCGGAGTGTTTGGGGTGCTGTGTGGACGGGCCGAGAAAGTGCTGATTTGCGTGGCAATCAGTTACTCGTCTTAATTGAGGATACTAACCAAATTACTAATTCGGTTGTAGCACTGGTGGAACTGTTAGCGATCGCCTCTTCTCGTCCCTTAATTCAGCAGTTGCACAGAGAAATTCAGCAAGTGCTAGAAGCATCGGCAACGGCTTTGCAAATCTTGTCAGAATCCCTCCCTAAAGAAAAGAACGTTGTTCGCTTGGGAGATTTGGATCGGGCGATCGAGGCACTAGAATACCAATGGCAAGTCATACACTCTCAAGTCCTGAATCACGCTAGTTTGGCTCACGCAGATGACTTTGCTGACTTAGTCAGTATTGGCAAGATTGTAGCTAGTCTGAAAGCCCTAGCAGAACAAATTCATACCGATGCGGAAATTACCACAGATTTACAACGGGGAGAAAGGCGCAGCATCGCCCAACGAAACATTTATCCTCCGATGCAGCCAAAGCGTTCTTCAATTATTGACACGCTGCGGAACAATCTCACGTTTAATTCTGTTATTTTTCGTCATGCTTTGCGGCTGGCGCTAATAGTAACGACTGCTGAAGTAGCAGCCTTACTATTGCAAGTACCTACAGGCTATTGGGTAACACTCACTGCTGTAGTTGCCCTAAAGCCGAACTTTGGCGGTACTTCTCAGACAACTGTGCAGCGGGTGATTGGAACAACATTAGGGGGCATCTTTGGCATTTGCCTGGTCATACTTATCCATAATCCAGTGGCAATATTAGTCTGTCTTCTGATACTCTTAGTCACTGCTATGTCAGTGCGATCGCTGAGCTACGGTATTTTTATCACACTCCTCACTCCCGCAATCATATTGCTACTGAATGTGACGAGTAAAGGCGGCTGGGAGATTGGAGTATTACGCATTGTCGATAGCTTAATTGGAGGAATTTTAGCATTACTAGGTAGCTATTTGTTATTCCCCAGTTGGGAGCGATCGCAACTTCCGGCACAACTAGCAACAACTATTCGATCTAATCTCGCGTACTTTCAACAGGTTGCAGCTAGCTATATCAACCCAGAACAAAAGTGCTCTACTGAAACTATCAGAAACCTGCGTCATCAAGCGGCATTAGAGAATGCAAATGCTGCTGCTGCGGCTCAAAGGTTATTCAGCGAACCCCGTCACGTTCGAGGAGAAGTAGAACCGATCGCGATGCTGATACTCTACATTCGCGCCTTTTTCAGCTCAGTTACAACCCTAGCAGAACATCAGCACAAGTTTAGCGGAGAGTACCAATTTGCCGATTTCCAGCGATTTACGGATGCGATTATCCAAATTTTAGAGAACTTAGCAAATGCGCTGGAACAGGGACACCCACCTCTAGCTTTACCGAGGCTAGATATTTATATCGAAGCAATTCACAACGATATTGAACAGTTACATATCACCAGGATATCAGAGTTGGCTATAAATCCAAGTTCTGTAACATCAACGAGGCAAGCTGTTCGAGAACAAACTCCTGTTTCCACACAACTAGACCGAATTACCCATGAAATGAAATGTCTGCATTGTGCGATCGAGCGTTTGCAAAAATCTCTGGATCAGAGTTCAACTAAATAGCTACATACTTTGCCTGGGAGGTGGCAATATCTCAAAAAAGGCCTAGATGGAAATTACCAAGTAACTTAGATAGATGGAGAAAACGAAGCAACGGACTGTGCAGCATTGGAGGGTTTGATGGCAGCGATCGCTCACTTCGACTGCCAGATATTATTGTTAATCCCTAGTAAGCGGAAGTGGTTTTATCAAAAGCGCGGAGCTCCGCGTTTTTAGATTGGTGGCGATCGCTTTGTGTTAATCTGTGTTAACAGTTAACAGCCCTAATTGTAGTTATGATTGCACGTCGCTACAAATAAGCAAGTCATAATTGCTGCTATCTTGAGGTTCAGGAGCCTAGCATCACCGTGCCCAAATGGGAAAATTGTAGGAATCGGCAACAAGAGCAACAGCGAGGGTTAGTAAAATGGATGAACTCGTCAAAAAATTAGCTGCTTTAGGTTTACCGGGTATTATCCTGGTGGTAACGATGGCGGCGACAGGTTTAACAGGCGCGGCTGCCATCACAGCAGCTCTAGCATTTCTAGGTGGCCCGGCGGGAATGCTAGGAGGCATTGCCGTACTAGGTTTAACGGGATTGATTGCCGATGCTCTGACAAAAGTAGGGTTAGAGGACTTGCTGACAGCAGTTTATTGTCAAAGGCGCTTATCTGAGCCACACGGGAAACTTTTAGAAGAGATTGAGCAATTATCTCTGTTTGATGGCGACATCAAACAAAGGCTCAAGCAAACTGTGACAGATGGATGTGGCTGTTCAGCCACCAGCGGTGCGAACATTTCAGATATTACCAGGGAGGCGCGCGCCATTTTAGAAGCTGTCCCAGGAATGACACCAGCACACCACAGGGATTTTAACAGTTCCAATCCGATTATGAGGCTTAGGGACGGGACAGCGGTTAGGGCTTGGAAAAACCCCCTCGGCGTTGACCACATTTTTTTAGGCGCACCCGATGGCAGAATGATTTATGGCGGCTACGTCGGCTGGATTCACCGTGAGGGTTTGAATCAGGCCCTCTCGCGGATGAGAAGAGACTTGACTTAACAGAGTTTAAGGGAATAGAAATCGGTTACTTCAACAATTTAAAGAAGCTGGTTGTAGTGATAGTTTGCCGAAGAGGTGATGAAATGATTAGAGTTAGGAAAAGAAGCTGGCTGATACTGGCTATTATCTCATTTATTTCTGTCATAGCATTGCCTGTTAAGGCTACAGAAACTAGGTGTGGATGGTTGGCAAATCCCACGCCGGCAAATTGGTATTTAAAAGACGGAGATGGCACTTGGGTTATTTCCATGCAAGGAGGATATCAAGCCGAAGGAATGGAGAATCTTCCCAGTGACGAAAAGGAATATGTTAAAACCAATGGTTATCATGGATATGGGTGTGCTTGTTTAGATGTGTCAACAAATAGCAATCGGATGAGGATAATCGCGATTCATAGCGGTGAAGCATTGCCACTCTCGACTTGTCGGGAAGATCCAAATTTACCAAAAGAATGAAATTCAAGCCATTACTATGTGCGATCGCCGTTTTTTGAAGAATAGGAGACAAGTCGAGAAATCTCTACTCGCCAAGTAGAGATACCATACGGATAGAGAGGCTGGCATTAGGCACAATTTGGATGCGAGCGATCGCTCCGTTATGGTGGCTATTTCTTACCTCACGAGACATCATTGATGAAAAACTTCTTACAAAAACGATTTTCTAAAGCCCTAAACCAATTGACGAGTATGAAGTTATTCTCAGGTAGCACAAGTGACGTTTTGTTGTTTGACTGTGCCGCTGCTGCTTCTGAGATTGCATTTATGCTCGGTGGTGAATGGGATGGTTGCAACGCTATTTTCCTGCCTTCATCTGACAAAGAAGCTGTTAATACGGCGGCTAACTTGGTAGGAGCGTCCTGGTGTTATCAAGGAGCTTCAACTGCCTTGTTAGCTAGATTGAGTACGAATGAACTTTTGAGGCGATATGCAGCAGGTGAAAGGAATTTCGCCAACGCTAATTTGAGGTGTGCTGTTCTTGTTAAGCAGAACTTGAGTCAATGCAACTTAAGTTACGTTAAATTCAATTGGGCTAATCTGAGTGGGGTAAATTTTAGTGGAGTGGACTTAACGTCGGCTGACTTGAGCGATGCCTCTTTGAATGAAGCCAATCTGAGTCTGACTTCTCTACATAGAACTCTCCTGAGTCGGGCTAATCTCAGCCAAGCTAACTTAAGAGGGGCTAATCTTTTCAAGGCTTGCTTAAATGACGCTTGCCTTGATAAGGCAGATTTGACAGGCGCGAATTTGAGCTTTGCCGATTTAAGAGGGGCGAGTTTGGATGACGCTAACCTGACTGGAGCTAACTTAACCGGGGCTAAGCTAACACAAGGACAGTTCTCCGTTCAAGGTCGAAGGAGCCTGTAATCGTGTCGTATTTGAAACCTGGTTAGAGACTTGGAAAAGCGCCACTCTCTGGCAAGCCCTTACTGCTGCCCTCAGTTTTGAGTTCTATTCAGTGATGGTTTGGACAAAAGCGCGGAGCTCCGCGTTTTTGATTATTAAGGAAAGGGATTAATTATGGGACAGTGGATTTTATCGGAGTCAGTCGCCATTTTTTGATTTTCTTTAGTACAGCCAAACAATCTCCTAAAGCTCTATGTTCTCCATTAAGAGGTTGCCATTTGTAGTTTTTATGGTAGTAACTCCAGTTTCCCGCCCACTGAGCTACCCACTCCATTATGCACTCGGAATAACGTAGGTTTATTATTGGCAGGTTATGCAATTGACAGCAGTAATTCAAAACTCCAACATCAAAATTAGAATTGTAGATGAAGACTCGTTTATCTGTAAAAGCTGCCACAATGCAAGGGTAAACTTCAGAAAAACCAAAGGAAATTAATTAAATTTTTAATTTTTAATTTTACATTTTTAATGATTGAAAGAGGCGATCGCCCACCTTACAATTTAAAGTGTTTATCATACTGTTCGGTAAAACCCTATGGTTCAAAACGTTGCGATTATTGGAGCGGGTCCGGCTGGACTGCTACTGGCACATTATTTATTGCGTCGGGGCAACTACCATATTGATATCTACGAACGTCGTCCCGATCCTCGGTTGAGTGATGTTTCTTTTAACCGCACATTTCCGATCTCGCTTCAGGAACGGGGCAGAAAAGCCATTCGAGCCATTGTTGGGTTAGAGGAGGCGATCGCTGCTCAAAGTGTGTTCTGTCACGGGACGATTATTTATCGCAAAAAGGGCAAATCCCGGCCGGTTCCTCGCCAAAATCCGGTTCTCACAATCGATCGCAATTGCCTGGTGACGATTCTGTTGAAGCATTTAACCGAAACCTCTAGTCCGAATCAGGTTAAAGTACATTTCAACTGTGAATGTATGGCTGTGGATGGAACGGCTAAAACCGTGAGCTTGAAACCTTCACAAGGAGATAGCTTTACCGTTCACTACGATCTACTGGTGGGTGCTGATGGGGCGCGATCGCAAATTCGAGAGTATTTAGTTGAGAATGCAGGCTTGCTGTGTTCCCAAAACTATATTTCGGATGCCTATAAATCTGTGTTTTTAAATCGGATCAATCCGAGTGCAGGAGTGGAGTTAGAACCGAATAAAGTCCATGCCTGGAATTTGAATAATAAAACCCGGATGTTAATGGTACCCCAGCCAGGAGACCAGTTGAATGGGGTGATTATTTTTGATGCACAGACTAATCCCCTAGAAGGATTATCAACCAAAGAAGAAATCAAGGCATTTTTTGAGGAAAATTTCCCGCTGTTTGGTCAGTTGATGTCGTGGGAAGAAGCGGAGGCGTTGCTGAAGCGCCCCGTAGCGAGGGTGTTAACGGTACGTTGCGATCGCTTTCATGAGGGGGATAGTGTGTTGCTGATTGGCGATGCTGCTCATGCGGTATCTCCCTCGATTGGCCAGGGGTGTAATTCTTCGTTAGAGGATGTGCTGATTTTGGGGCAATTGTTGGAGCAGTATGGGGATGATTGGGGTAAGGTTTTGCCGCAGTTTTCACAGCAACGAGTCCCGGATGCCCATGCCTTGCAAGAGTTATCAAATTATTCGTTTCCTCGCACGAAGTTGTTGGTGGTTGAGTTTTTCTTGCGGTTGACGATGGGAAGACTATTTCATCGATGGTTTCCCCGTTTAGTTAAGCCGTTTGTGTTTGATTTGGTGTTAGATACGGACTTGTCTTATTCACAGGTGTTGAGTCTGAGTCAAGGGTGGATTCATAAGGTGAAGCGTTCGATGGCTGAGAATTCTTGATATTCAGCAACGCCCTTTTTCACCCTCCTCACTAAGGGGATCGAGCGTGCGCGATCGCACATCACTCAAAACAAAGAATCAAATATTAGACATCTCCGAAATAAAAATTGTTAAGGGATGAAAAATAGTATAAAATAGGATTTTACGCAAAATAGAAAGATGAGTCAGCTTAAGGAATCTATTGATAAGCTGTTGCACACTTAAATAGTGTATAATAGAAACTTAACTTAGTCAAGCAGTACAAAAATGCCAGCTAAAAATCATCTCAATCAAGAACAAATAGAAAAACTACAGCAAGCCTTAAAACAGGAAGAAAACGGAGATATTAGAGAAAGAATCTTGATTTTATTATTGCTAAATGACGGAAAAACACAAAATAAAATTGCTGAATTTGTGGGTTGTTCAGCAAATAAAGTATCGTACTGGTGCATTCATGGCGACCCAGATAAACTAGAAAGTTTAAGAGATGAGAGGATGAAGGGAAACCATAAAAAAGCTACAGATAAATATATAGAAATATTATTGCAAACCATAGATAAAGACCCCCAAGAATTAGGCTATGATTTTGGCAGATGGACATCACAGAGATTAGCGACATATTTAGAGATAACTACCGGAATTAAATTAAGTGGAGCGCAAGTTAGGAGGATATTAGAGAAAAAAAAGTACGTGTACATTTGGGCAAAATATAGCTTGGAATCTAAGAGAGAACCCGAAAAAAGAACAGCATTTAAAAAGAAAATATTAGAGTTTTTAAAAATAGAAAAGGCAACTCCAGAATGATTGCAGGTATGGTTTTGTGACGAAAGTGGATTTAGTTTAAGAGTAACAAGGAGAAAGAATTGGTGTAAAAAAGGTAGCCAAAAAAAGCTCAGAGGAGACCGAAGAAAATGCAGAATTAATTTGATGGGAGGATTGAGAAATTCAGATAAAAAAAGGTTCGTAGAGGTTATAAGTAAAGGCAATTCAGATAATTTCTATAAAGTGATAAAAATATTTTATCAAGAACTAATTTATGAATGGGTAGAAGCCGGGAACCAAGCATCAGACTTTGAGAAAAAAGGAGCAAAAATAGTGATTATTCTTGATAATGCTAGTTTTCATAAGAAAGAAGAGTATCTGAAAAAAATTGAAACAGAAATGCCTAATCTTCATTTAGAATTTCTGCCGAAATATAGCCCAAACTATAACTTAATTGAATTAGTCTGGCCTTCGGCAAAGGAATATATTGCTCATCGACTTTTCACATCAATTGAAGAGCGAGAGTATTTATTGCATCGCCTCTTAAATGAAGGAGAGTTGATTATTAAATGGGGAAGAAAAATCAAAAACAAAGGTAATGCTTGTATCACAGTTTAAATGTACAACAGCTTAGCTCGAATCACTTAAAAAATGATTTAAGCTTTGGCTATTAGATAACCCAACCGCTCTGGCGATGCGTGGTAATGACTTGCGAGGCAATTCTGATAGCAGTCCTAGATGTAACAGTTTAAAGGCTTCATAATTTCTGACATCGGAAAACAGGCATTCATAGTTTTGGCAATAGTCATCGATGAATTTCACTGTCGGTGTGGCTAGACGAGGTGCTGTAACCATTGTTTTCAAAGGTTTTGAGAGTTCTATTTTTATTTTACTCTCCCCGTAGTGACAAAAGAGGGATCAGAAGGAAAGTGACGCTCTCACACTTCCAAGAGCGGGTAAGTGTGGGAGCGTCACAGTCAATTCCAATGCCCTAGCTTCAACTATGGAATAAATCCTTGCATCGTAAATTCAAAATTCAAAATTAACGTTTGGGCTGGCAGCACTCCAGTATTGGCTCTGAGGCAACATCATCCAAGCCCACCGCTCGCAGAAGGACACCCCAATCATTACTGTTGGCATCGGTGCGGCGAAGCTCAGAGGCAGCAGTCAAAGCCTCGTGCCAAAAACCATTGGCAGCATATAGGGCGACACGCTGCTGTGGGCGTGCGGCCTCTAACTGACTTTGAAGAGTAACGTTCAGTGGCTCTCTTTGCACCCAACCATCTACGGAATCCAAAACCTCATTTTGCTTTTGCGGATTGAGTACGGAGAAATACCAGCGATATCTTTTGCCAATTTCTAGAGATGCCACGCTGGACGGAAGGCGAACACTGATAACACCGGGTAGCGTGTCAGACACCGTTAAAGTGGTCTGGTAGACATCATTGTCCTTCTCATCTTTCAGGACAAACTCTAAGGGACAGCCGGAATAAGGAACATAAAACCAAAAGGTGGGATGCTCGGCGTTCGTAAATCCCAAGACCAATTCTGATTCTGGAATTTTATAAACTGGAACCAATGCCTTGAGTTGCTTTTCATCAACCTTGCAGGGGTTACGTCTTCCTCCTCCAGCGCGACTCCCTGGTTCACCAAGGTCACTAGGTGGTGGGGGCGCGTTGAAAATCAACGAGGTGTTTAATTGTGCATTGAACAGGCGACTCGGTGCGTCATTTATAGTTGGAGGGCTCGATCCAACAATTGCAGATTTAGCAGCTTGTGCTTGTGCTGAAGAAAAGCCGAAGGATACTAAACTGATAGCAAAGGCAAGTTTAATCGGTTGAACAAGCAATTTTAACTTAGTCATAGCTTACGTTAGGTTTTACCTTTTGAATGCGTGAATTGCTTACTACGCTCCCTCCGGTGACGACCAAAGCCAACGCCGAAGGGACAAGTGGCACCCAACCGCCCTGGCAGATTAGACCAAAGCTAAGTCCGTATAAAACTCCAAGGGCAGCTCCCCCTGCCAGTCCTAAGTGCAGGGAATTCCGAATGCGCCACGCTAGTACGCCTCCGAACAAAGACCAACCCCAGACCCATAACGTTTCACCCCACTGAGACCAGACCCACAACAAGGGGCGCTCATTGAGAACAGCACTGAGAATCTGACTAACCATTTGGGCATGAACGATTACTCCTGGCATTTCCTGGTAAATCTCCTGACCCGCACTGTATGGCGTGGGAAAATAATCACCGTCACTTTGAGCAGTAACGCCGATCAAGACAATTCGATCCTTCACCGCATCAGGCGGAACCTTATCTGTGAGTATGTCGTTTAGCGTTACTGTATCGCCAACGGGAGAGCGGTAGTGGACGGGGCGGTAATTGAGTAGTATTTGGTAACCAGAGTCATCGACTTTTTGATAGCCTCCCATCGGCACTTGTAACCGCTTGAAAATAACCTTACCGACCTGCAATTGATTTTTATTAGTGTATTTGGCTTCAATCCCCTCCGCCTTTAGATAACGAAAGGCTAGCTGGGCACTCAAGGCGTTTGGTGTGGTACAAGCAGATTTGGCGTTTGGGTTCATTGCGATGAGATGGCGACGGATAATACCATCAGGGTCTTTGACTAAATCACTAAAACCCTGGCGTTCTGTCGGAATTTCAGGAGGGGATGAAATGCCTGGTTCGTTGAGCTTCCGTTCGCTGACTTTGCAAATGGCGAAAATGCGATTGCTGTTTTTCAGGCGGGTAGCTAATTCGGGCTGGTTAGGGTCTACAGGGAAATCGCGATAGATATCTAAACCAATGGCTCGCGGTTGATAGGACTCCAGTTTCTCTAAGAGTCTGGCTAGTGCTAAATCCGATAGTGAGCCTTTGCGGGATTTCTGTTCGGGAAGCTGAAAATCCGCTTCCGTTATGGTGACGACTAAAAGACGCGAATCCTGCCTTTCATTAGGGCGTAATCTCACCAACTGGTCGAAAGCCTTGAGTTCCCACGACTGTAATAAACCAAATGCACGTCCACCCATCACCAAGCCGGTGACTGCCAAACTAGCCAACAGCACCCGCCACAAACCACGCTGCCTTGACGAGGTTGGGGTTGGCTGGCCTATCGGTTGGGGAGAGGTTGGGGTTGGCTGGCGTATCGGTTGGGGAGAGTCAGTTGGTGATTCTGGTTCATTGAGGAAATCGTTCCAATTGGGTGGCACCTCAGCCGGATTCTGAAAAGTCACTGGTAACCAGCTAGCACCGGGAAATTCTCCCTCTATCCCTTGCAACCTTTCCCGCGCTTTCCGCACAGCTAGATCGAACGAGCGACCGCCAGCAAACTCTGTAAGAAAGTATTTCAAAAACTCCTGTGCCACCAAATCTGGCACGGGTTCCCGCATTACAATCATTTGAGGGATGTGCAAATCCGCCAACTGCCGTGCTAATCCCAACCCATCACACGAGTTAAAAATCGCCAGTTGCAAACCGCGTGCGATCGCTTCATTCAGAGCATTTTTTAACTGAGTAATTGTTAAACTCTCGGTAGGATTTATATAAATCTGACCCGAACCGCCATCAGCTTGCGTCGAACTATGCCCAGCAAAAAAAAGGATGTCCCATCCCTGGCTATCCCAAAGCTGCTCATTTAATTCCCGGCGCTGGGGTTCTACTAAAAATACCGTTTGTGCGTCTTTTAATTTCTCCAGCAATCGCTTATCGGCTTCAATATCAATTCCCGCAGAATCGCCTAGAATCGCCAATATCCTCACTTGCTTAGCAGAATTTTGGGCGGCTTTTCCGGGTTCAAAATTGAGGGGACTTAAGGAGACTTCTGCCAGTGGGTAATCCCTAAAAAATCGCCAAGTATACCAGGGTAATTTTCTGAGTTGGTTGTCTTCAGTTTGAATAATGACTCGAATTTCTTGCGCTGAGTTTAGTTGCTTATATAGTTGGCGGGAGATGTCGCTAAATCCCTCAGAATCGAGCCAAGTATCAATTCGGTTTTGTAACTCTTGACTTACTTCATAAAAATCGGCATCACAAACGTGAGTCACGTCGGAGTCATCAATTTCAATGTCTTCATCGATTGGTTGAGGTTGACGCCTGCGTATTGTCAGAGAGCGAGCCTGATAGAGTAACTCATAAAGCAATTGCCAACGACGGTATAGGTCTAGAATATCTGGATCTGCTGGTAAGCTGCCCGTAATTTGCCGACTCTGGGGAGTATTCTGAGATTGTAGCCAAGCTATGACAAAAGGAAAGCCGTTGTGCAAGTCACCCTTTCCTAGGTTCAGGACAACCAAATTACTCATGGCTCTCTTCCAGCAAGCGGTTCAATCACAAAATCTTCCGTAATACTGAAATCATCAAAAGCCACTTTAACACTGAAGGATTTTCCCATCGGACAGGTAAATCGTTTCAGTTGAATCAAGCTATCTTGAGTTCGCGCTTTGTATTCTTGAAGCGTTGCTCCGGATTGAGAAAGCAAAATTAGTTTGATATTGGAAGGCAGGTAAGTTTGTCCACCTGCGGGATAGAGTTGCACTCGAATCCCCACTCTTTGCTCAGTCTCTGGTGCTAAACCAACCAGCAGCGCCACCGATTGATTCTCCAGTTCCATTCCCAAATCAATCAGCTTAATTCCCTCAACAAAAACCTTTCTAACCTCTGTAACAGAAGGTCTACCTTGTCTGAAACTAAAGGCTAAATTTCCCGAGCCTGTATTTAAAAGTGTATCAAGGGATTGCCAACCCGCCTCAAATACCTCTTGGAACCATTGCCCTAAGTTAATAGAGGTTTGCTTATGTGTCCCCGCTGCAACAAATTGCCCTAACCGTCGCTCGTATAACTCTTGCCTCCATTGCTCGTTAGCCAGCAACGCTGCCCACTGTTCAAAACTAACAGCAGTCCGAGGAAAATAAACCGATGATTTTCCTAGTTTTTCCAACAAGTTGCTTGCTGTTTCTTTTGACAAATTCGATGCCGATTCTACCTGTATTTGTTTATTGAGAACTGGCTCGGGTTCTAGCAACATCATGGTTAGGTCTTCCACTAAATGTTGCTGAGCGATATAGTAGGCGCGATCGCTTTCATCGTATATCCCTTTTTTCTTAAGATTCTGATGGGAGACATATCCAGACAGCCGCATCCAGGATTCATTCTGATTGTCTACACTCACTTGTACTGCAAGATAATAATCGGCTCTCCAGCTAGGAAAATCGACCCACTCTTGAGGAATGCAACACTCCTCCAAATCATTACTTTCACTGGGAATAAGTGCCAGTCGAGTCTTACCTAGTTGGATGACGCTGCCATTAACAAATTCCCAGAGACTTGGTAAGGATGATTCTGGAAATATGCTGATATAACTTGGTTGAAAGGTACTATTTTCTTCTGCTGGTTGCTCTTCTTCAAGCCAAGCCTCCAGCCAGGGAACAAAAGTATTCATGCAGAGGTCATTGAGATAAGCATTACAGCGGGCAGCCGCATTGGAATGGCGTTGCGCTCGCTGCCATGCTTTTTCTTGAAGCTTAACTGATAGCTTTAACCAAAGCTGTTCGGGATAAAGAGTTGATAATTCTCGCAAACTAAACATAATTCGTTTTTCCTACTATTGCTTACAATTCAACGGAATACAAAGTTTTTAACCAAACTTCAACTACCTCACTGACCTGTTCTTGTTCTGCATCTAGAGAAAGACTGAAAGCATCATAAACCCACTGGAGCAAAGAAATCTGCAACTTCTGTTTGGCATTGCTAATTGCTTGTTTTACATTCCAGTTCGGTCTAAGAATGGCTAGTTGTTGTTCAGCTATTCTCTGACAATATCGCATTTGTATCAATTCTTGCAGAGGAACTTCTAATTTTTTAAATGCTTCTAACACTTGAATGTGAACGATCTGTTGATAGTACCTTTTTAACCATGAATGAACGCAATCTAGCTTAAGATTATTTAGTTGCGTGATGACTGCCTCTTGTAATTCGTTTTTAGCTGTACTCAGTTCTTGAGTAACTTCAGCCGATTCCGCTATTTTTACCCTCCTCAAATAATCAGCGATTTCTTCCACATTCATTCTCTGTCCGTAGCGGAGTCGTAAAATAGTTTGTTTTGAGTTATCAAGGGTGTCGATAGAATCAATTAAAGCTCCTTCAATTAAATCTGATCGACTGGGATTCGAGAATCTTTCCTCTAAAAATTTTTCTACATATCTTTGCGCCCAGACTTGAGGTGTAGTTTTCATGATTTCAGTAATTAAAGTTTCCAATTTACTTAGTAGGGGAGTTTTATAGATGTTTGATATATAACGTGCAACTGTTCCTTGGTTTATCCCAACTTTACTTGCAAATTGCTCTTGAACTAGAAGAGAAAACTCATGGGGGTAGCAAAGTGGCATAACTGCCTTGCGGACTCCCTGTGGAATCTTGCTGCGAATTTTTTCCAGGCTATTATTAATCCGCTGTATTTCCTCCCCAAACACCAAATCAGCCTGTTGTAGAAAATCTACTGGGTTCTCTTCCAACTCTAAAGGTTCCCAAGGATTCACAGACGGCTCGTAGTGTTTTTCATAACTATCTGCATCGCGGGAAATTTCAACGAGTCTTGGATAGTGTTGTAACGCCTCAATGCAGATATTCATCCATTTTTTTATCATCTCAGGCTTTACTTCTGGACTAGAAGACACCTGTAGAGGTGCATCAGGCTGAAATCGGTTGGAGTTGTAGTCTCTGGCAGTTTCTTCAAAATCTGGTAGCTCAGGCTCCGGCCACCTTCTAACGTTTCTTGTATTAGGATTATGAACTCTATTGTTTTTGTAAATTGGTACGAAGTATTGCCAAGCAAAGATGTATTGAGTAATATTCGGCTCAATTATTCCGTGTCTTAACAGAGCTTCTCGTAGTTTTTGTTGCTCATTATTAAACTTTCTTCGGCTGCTTAAATCTACATCACACAACAGATGCCAAGGAGATTCACAGTTTATCTGGTCTAGGATGATATTCCTTAGCGCACCTTGTAGATAGGTTTTTAGATTGGCACCTCTAGCATCTTGAAAATTGTACCCCTTAAGGCATTTCTTCAGCTTTTCTCGGTTATATAGGAAATCACTCGTTAGATCGAAAAACTTGATACAAGTTGCTGTAGGAAATGGAAATTTGCGAGAAAATTGCTGGACAAAGTGACATCGAGCTAGATCAAAATAAGCAACTAAATGCAAATGAGCAAACTGCCGTTCAGACTCGGATTTTGAATCATCGTCAATGGTTCCCCCAAAATATTGAATGTAATGGCTATCTTCCCATTCGGGATGTAACTGAACTAGCTTCTCCATTCTGCTTCTTAATGGCTTTTGAATTGATGACTTAAAGCTGGCATAACCGTTGTCACTTCTGCAAGCATATAATATGCAGAATTTATCAATGATATCCTGACATCGTAAGCTCGACATTTTGGCTTCCTCGTTGAGATCTAGAACACGGTGTTGTAGATACTTCTGGTTTGGCGATGCTAACTCAGAATCCCCAAGTTATGCCCTAGTGGCCATGAAACCGAATCCTGGGTAGTTCTACTAAACTTATTAAGGCACAGAAAAGGTTTTTATGTAGGGGCAAAGGTAGCGTAGCAATCCCCCTACGTCATCCAGGATGCTGTGAGTTGCTAAATGCACGATGCGCGATCGCTCTATTTGCTGTAAAACTGCTACTTTTGTCGCTTTGTCGCCTGTGAGCGGTTCAACATTCAAAAGCTGAGCGATCGCGATCGCTTCGGCTTCAGCGTGTGGGAGTGATGCTAGTTTTTGAGGAGGTTGGTTCGTCGTAAAGGCAACACTTGGCATGGTAGGATTCCCAACGACGACCGCACCTTTTCCCGAAGCAAGCTGTTGCTGTTTCTTTGTTAAAGACAGCACTTGAATTGAAGGTGCTGTTAAAATTGTATGTTTTTCTATCAAGTAGTTTCCCGAAGTATCTTGCAACGCTGCAAAGGGAACAAAGTTTCTTCCTCAGCCAAACCTTTCAAGCTGAGAAGTAATGAATGCTGCTTGAATGCTGTTTGCAGCGCCTAAAAAAACTGAACCTGCGATCGCGATATTGCCAACTTGAATGCTGGCAGGTGAAGAACTGGCGGGTGCTAAAGTGCTGTTTCCAGTGAGGGGAGTGGGTAGGTTGCCAGCCGTAAAAACTAACTGCGGTTGATCGCTAGATGCGGAACTGATAGCGATATCACCGGATGCGCGCCTTTTGCTTGCACTCCCAGAGAACCGCCTGCGTAATTACCAAAAGAGACGTTTCCGCCTGAGACGATCGTAGAACCGCCTGAACTTGCAAAGTTGCCGGGGCTACCTTGAAGTGTGGCAATTGAGAAATCGCTGCCAGCTCTGAAGAGGGCATCACCGGATACAGTACCGTTACTGGTAAGTGTTATGCGGCCGTCAGCGCTCAGTAAGCTTTGGGAGTGATTGCGCGTCTGGATGTCTATTTGGCGATCGCCCTCAGTTTTCTGTAGACTGAAAGGGCGATCGCGCAAAGCCATAGTGATAGTGCTGGACACAAGCGCGTAGCGTGCCGTAGGCATTCGCTCATGAGGAGTCAGTAACCCACCCCTAAAGGGGATGGGCTTGCAAGGCGAAAGTCAAAACAAGCCATACTGACCAGCCTAAGACTTTCGAGGTCTACGTTTTTTGAGTCAAGACACCAGGCGGATGCGAAGCTAGTCCCCTGCCCTGTCGTTTGCAGTTAAACAGTTTTAAGGTCACTGAAACAGTGCTGCAAGCTTAACAAGCTCTCAAAACATTGGCGAAGCTAACTTTACCCCGCAAGGGAGGCTCGAAAGAGCAAATCATTATGCGTACAGGGTTGTGAGGTTTGAGATGGTAATTGTCCCATCGAAAGTACATCACTTTCATCACACCGAACTAAACAGCCCCAAGGCGGTAATGGAAAAAAACGATTCACGGCGTTCGACAGCCGCAAAAATTCCTCCCACCCCTAAAGGGGATGGGTTTCCATTTTGGAAAGGTTTATGAAAGAATAATTCCTCTTGTTTTGAGAGTCCAGAGCGATCGGCACGCTGGCAATCACGCTGTTTCAATGTCTCCCCACCGCTGCGTTTCAGATTTTTTCGATGTGTCAAGCACCTTGTTGCCGCTAATAACGTTGGACACCATCCGAGTTCCTGTCGCCGATGGCTGAATCTTCACGCCGACACCGCCAACACCGCCGTTCTGCTCAAACCGATTGTTCATCAACATCGCCGCGTGCGACCCCAGCAAGGCACCACCAATTCCACTTCCCTTTGTACTTTTCGAGCTTATTAATGGCTTCGGGACAACCTGGATCTGGTTTGTCCGTTATATCTGTAATATCTGGCCCTTCAAAGAGGGCGAAATTGTTTAATTTACAGACTCCGCTATCTTTCGGTAAATCTTTATGAGTGGGATTAAAAGGGGATAATTTCGTCATCTGTTTCTAGCCTTCGTAGTTGACAATAATTTATTGTGATGGCAAACTCATCTCTATGTTTAACTATTGACCAGTTTTGGCAAGGAGCAAACCATTTTAACTTGCTTGCTCCTTAAACTAATCAATAGCTATTGCAGAGAATTATTCGGTGTAACTTTTGCAGATTTTTCAATCTGAGAACTGATGTTTTCTATTTGCCTGACTGAGATTTGCAATGTTTCTTGAGCAGCTTTAATTCCTAAATAAACTCCCGAATCTAAAACTCGGTTTAACTCTCTTTCAGCTCTCAGTTTATTTTCTTGACTGCGTTCGGGAAACTCTTTGGCAATTGATAAAATCATACCTCCAAGTACCGAGTTGACAATCACATCAAAAACTAAATCCGGAGCTGACTCTGAATTACCCCACCAGGGATCGACAATATCCTCTATTTCAGTAAGGTAAGGAATGATCCACTGAATTACTTGCTCTTCAGAAGAAATATTATTCAAGGAATATCGTGCTACACGACCCAGGTATAATATTCCTTCACGACTCAAGCCTTTTTGAACTGTTCTGGACGACAATTCCTCTGCTAGCGGTTGACTCCAACGTATTCTCCATAAGGCTGTTGCAAGTATTGATTTTTGGATTTTTTTAGGAGCCAGCCAAACACCAAGATTACGCCAGTAGGTTTTGATATCCTGGTAAACTTTTTTGCCTTTATCAGAATTGCCATTATCAGAATAATTAAAGCCTTGATGCTTTTTGGACTTTGGGTCATTATGAGGCCACTCGCCGATGACATTGATGTTAACGAAGTGATGCCAAGTTGAATCCACCGCAACTCTTCCGACATTAACTTTATGTCCGTCATAAGCTCCCAAGACACCAAAAATCTTTGCTGTTGTCGGCAGACTGGAGTATTCATCCTTGTGACCTCCAATCACTATCGCTTCCGCAATCACTTCTGGTTTTAGGGGTTTACCAGTCTTTGGCAAAATAGGATACTCGGTTGTGGTGTATCCATCAAAGGGAAAAGTTTTCGTTAAATCCTCTGGAACATAGCATTCGCCCTCGTGCATATGATCCGGAAGAACTTTGATTACACCGCGAGATTTGGAGAGCAAAGGATGAGGATAGCGTTTTATGAAAATCCCCTCATTATTCCAATATTTAGTTTGGTACATTTTGGGAATAATTTGCTGGGGAATATCATCCGATTGGTCATCAAATTGATATTTTAAATCGTCTCCTGCCCTCAATGTGTCATGCCTTGTAGACGAATCTTGACCTTGATCTTGATTTTCCTCCATCCCTGGAACTCCAACTGGTGGAGCTACAGGTTCTCCATTTAGTCCAGGATCGGGAAAATACCATTTCCGCATACTTCTGATGCGAGGTATACGGGCGCATAGTCCATTTCCTATATCTTGATGATCTCCTGTGGCAAAAACTCCTCCGCCATTATCCATAAACTGAGAAATAATTCTCAATTCGTCATCCTTCAAAGATAATGAATCCTTAAATTCTGGATCTTTTGGATCTACAAATCGGGACATTCCAAAGAACCAGATTTCGTCATAATCTTTGGGATTGAACATTTCTGGTTTATTAAACCGAAAATCAGTCTTAACCTCACTATCATCTACTTTAGCCCGATGAACTTTGGTTATCTTGAAATCCACATACAATCCGAGATTGACAGAATTAGTTTCAAGAGCTTTAATTAATTCTGACAATCCAACATCTCCTTCGCTAAAATCGAGTGTGAACTGTGAGTTTTTATCGCCAACGATTAAAACTCTAATAACTGTGGGCGGCAAACTAAAATCGTCAATCATGTAACTATCCTTGAGTGAATTAGTGGTATCGAAACGAGAAATGTTTTGAAAGAGGCAGAAGGCAGAAGGTTTCATTCCTGCGAAAGCCAGACAGGGGGAGAAAATGCTCTACAGCATTATATTGAGAATCAAGATCGACCTAGCGATTAGTTGATTTGGTCAACTCCGTACCTCTGTTGACCCGCGATAGCGAAGCGGAAGCAGCGAAGCGAATATTCATCCCACGCTCCCCTTCGGGTAAGACGTGGGACTTCTCGCGAGTTAAGCTAAATCTTTTTCAAAGTGAGCTTCGTCGATGTATTATTAACCTGTTCGCAAGAAAGGTTGGTCTTGTTTGGAAGTTTGCATTTGAAAAACCAACTAGGTTTTTTGTTTTTTTGCTTAAATTCCAAAGTTACATTATTAGCACCTACAGAGGCAACTACTGCACCACTTTCAAAAGGAGTATTTTTTTCTCCTATAAATTTCCATGTTCCTTGCTGGTTTTTTCCCTGTTCGATAACCATTTCAACAGAAGTTAAGGCATCATCACCTTGAGAATAAAGATTCCCTTTCCAGTTGCCGACAATCGAAGATGGGGAAGTAATTACTTCATTGATTTGCAGGCGATCGACCTGCTGTGATGTTAAGGGGTTAGCCAAAACTTGAGAAGTCTTACCTAAAATTGCCATTGCGGAGGAAAAAGATACTGGCATCAAGGTGGCAAGGACGAGGGATGTTACAGACCGTACAACTGAGAGGCTTTGGTTTTGAATGTTGTTATCCATGATGATTCTCCAAGTAATGTTGTTGGTTAATAAAATTAGGTATTAGAGCGCATTAGATGCGGAGATGAACACCTGATTTGGGTTGATATTGGTAATATTTTGGTCTTGAACAACACCAATCAAATCACCCTTGTAGAAGATTCCCGTGTCTTGGACATTGCTACCTTCCCAGTTGCCAAGCCCAAGCGAATAACCGTCTTTTAGAACCCCTTTGATTTGGATTTTATCGGTTTCAACTAAACTAAAGTCCGTAATTGTGGCGTAGCCATTTCCGAGGTGGTAAACGCTATTTATATCACCCAACACGAAGGTGTCCTTTCCAATGCCACCCGTGAGAATGTCGAATTCATTTTGCCCAAAGCCGTAACCAATAAGTTGATCGTTACCGCTTCCGCCTAAGAGAATGTCGTTGCCCGTACCACCAAGTAAAGCATCGTCTAAAGTACCGCCAATCAGCCGATCGTTACCAGGGCCACCAACTAGATAATCGTAGCCAACGCCGCCATATAAAGTGTCATTACCAGCGCCACCATCGAGAACGTCGTTGTTAAACCCACCATCTAGATAGTCATTTCCACCAAGACCCGACAATATGTCGTTGCCTGCATAGCCATAGATTGAGTCATCTCCTAGCGTTAATACAGGGCCATTGGGGGTTTGCATGAATTCAGGATCTTTACCAACTAACTTGGGTCGTAATTGACCGTTATTGAAAGTACCATCGTCATTGAAAGGTGTTCCATTAATAATTGTCATTTCAGTTACTCCTTGTTGTTCAAAATTAGAACGTAGAGATTGAGCGACCTGTGCGATCGCTACTACATTGTTCGGAATCGTTAAAACTTGATTTATTCCCTCTGCCATAACTTTTGTAGCGCCGTCAAATACTACGGCTAAGTTGAACCAGGCAGAGGGTTATCAGCTTAGCCAGGAAACGGATCGCCAAGGATGAAGTCTGTTGCTTTGACATTGGTGATGTCTTGCAACACACCAATTTCATCATTTCCGAACAATATCTTAGTATCTAGAGCAGCGTTGCCATACCCGAAGTCTCCAGACACCAGAGTGTATTTATCTAGAGTCTCAAAGAGTGCGATTTTATCGCCTTCTAATGAGTTAAAGTCTGTAATTAAGGCGAAACCAGATCCGGTGTAGAAATTGTAGTATGATTGCGCGCCCAGCACGAACTTGTCCGCGTCAGCGCCGCCTGTGAGGGTGTCATATTCGGTGCCGTTGCT
The DNA here is from genome assembly GCF_028330895.1 of Kamptonema animale CS-326. Taxonomy (NCBI): domain Bacteria; kingdom Bacillati; phylum Cyanobacteriota; class Cyanophyceae; order Oscillatoriales; family Microcoleaceae; genus Kamptonema; species Kamptonema animale. The sequence continues at coordinate 31,699 of NZ_JAQMUA010000398.1, forward strand.
GAAACCGTTAAGGTAATCCTTGCCAATACCGCCATTCAGATAGTCGTTGCCAGCCTCGCCCCACAAATTGTCGTTGCCAGTGCCGCCGTACAAATTGTCGTTGCCAGTGCCGCCATTCAGATAGTCGTTGCCAGCCTCGCCCCACAAATTGTCGTTGCCAGCCTCGCCCCGCAGGTCGTCGTTGCCAGTGCCACCGTACAATTTGTCGTTTCCACCAAGACCCGACAATACGTCGTTGCCTGCGTAGCCATAGATTGAGTCATCTCCCGACTTTATTAATATAGGGGGGCTATTGGGGACTTCTATCAATATAGGATCGGTTCCAATTAGCTTTGGTTTGTCGATACCGTTGTCATCGAAGTTGGTGCCATTAATAAGTGCCATTTCTGTTACTCCTTGTTGTTCAAAGTGTTCGGGAAAGTTTATTGAAATTGGGTTTTAGGATGATGTATTTGAGCAATAGCTAAGGCTCGTGAACCCTTTGATTGGCTTATTGGGGGTGGGTTCTTCGGTTTATGCACTTGGGCAAGAGCGTTAACTTGTGAACCCTTTGATTGGCTTATTAGGGGTGGGTTCTTCGGATTATGCACTTGGGCAAGCGCGTTAACTTG
>NZ_JAQMUA010000399.1:0-12795 GCF_028330895.1 Kamptonema animale CS-326
ACTTAATCAATTAAAAATTAAAAATGCAAAATTAAAAAAAAATGCAAAATTAAAAATTGTGAGATTTAATTTTTAATTTTTAATTTTTAACTTTTAATTAATCGGAGGGGAGATGGGGAAGATGGGCAATTAGGAATTAGCAATTAGCCATTAGCCTTACCAATTAGCAATTAGCAATTAGCAATTAGCAATTAGCAATTAGCAATTAGCAATTAGCAATTAGCCATATTAGCAGGCAACTTGACACTAAAAGTAGAGCCGATGCCAATCTGACTTTCAACTGTAATTTTGCCCCCCATCATCTGACAAAAGCAGTGGCTAATTGCTAATCCTAAACCAGTGCCGCCGTATTTACGAGTAGTAGAAGCATCTCCTTGAGTAAAAGGTTGGAAAATCTGCTGCAATTGCTCAGAAGTCATGCCGATACCAGTGTCAGTACAATTAAAAATTAAACATTCAAAATTAGGAATTGCGGATGAATTAGAATTATTGATATTCAATTGATTATCTATTATTACTTCTGCTGTTGTCATACTTTCTTCCGCATCAATAGCCGCTATTTCCCTACTCACTGCTAAAGTAATCTTGCCATTGTGGGTAAACTTGGCAGCGTTGCTCAGTAAGTTTAATAAAATTTGGCGTACCTTGGTGATATCAGCGTGCATGGTGTGGATATCGCTGGTTTTTATCACCTCTAAAATATTTCCATTTTTCTCAGCTAGCGGTCTGGCAGTAGCAGCAACATCATCAATTAAATCATCGACACTGAAAGTTTCTAAGTAAAGATCCATGCGACCAGCTTCTATTTTAGAAATATCGAGAATGTCGTTGATTAGTGAGAGTAAATGTTTACCAGAAATGTGGATTTTATGGAGATCGGGGGTGAGTTCTTGGTAGCCTAAATCTTCCGTTTCCTCTTGGAGCATTTCGCTATAACCGATGATCGCATTTAGGGGCGTTCGTAGTTCGTGGCTCATGTTGGCGAGAAAGGAACTCTTTGCCATCGAAGCTGCTTCCGCTGCTTCTTTTGCTAACTGCAAAACTGACTCAAAGTGTTTGCGATCGCTAATATCCTCAATACTGCCTTCGTAATAAAGCACATTCCCATCTCGATCTAAGACCGATCGCACATTCTCCGAAATCCAAATAATACTACCATCAGCACGGTAAACCTGAGACTCAAACCCTGATACTGCACCTCTTTGGATTATTAACCGAGCGAGTTCATCTCGTCTGTGGGGATCTACATAAACTTGGCTTTTGATGTCGCTGACAAGCTCTCGCAGTTCCTCTGGGGAAGAATAACCGTAAATCCTGGCGAGAGCAGGATTTGCGCTGAGAAAGTGCCCTTCTACACTCGTTTGAAATAGACCTTCGGCTGTGTTCTCAAAAATACTGCGATATTTTTCTTCAGCACTGCGAAGAGCTGTTTCGGCGCGCAGGCGATCGCTAGCTTCGATCGCCAAAGATACTAAATCTGCAATAGAAGCCGTAAAATTTTGCTCTTCCTGCGTCCAATATCGGGTTTGTTCGACTTCTTCCAAACAGAGAACTCCCATTACCACACCACCAACTCGGATCGGTGCGTCAAGCATAGAAGCAGTACCAGTAATAGCAAAGTAAGAAGTAGCAAAATCTTTAGTCCGGCGATCGCTGAAGGGATCTCCGGGTGCAATTATCCGATCTTCTTCCAAAGCTTGAAAATATGCAGGGTTATCCGCTGCTACTAATGGCTCGCTGGACTTATGCAAGCCACTGCTGCGCTCAAATAGGTCAAAACATTCCATCTGCGATCGGCTTTCATTGTACAGCCATACGCTTGCGCGTTCGAGTTCAAGAGTGCAGGCAGCAGTTTCGGTAATTTCTTTGATAGCAGCATTCAAATCTCCTCGGTATAAGGCTTTATTTCGTGCTAGTTCTACCAGGGCCGAGTTTTGCCGGAGTAACTGTTTTTCTGTCTGCTGTCGTGCTGATTCTGCCAGTTTGCGATCGCTGATATCCCGCGCTACCCAAATTACTGATTCCTCTGAAAGTGGGGAAATACTAGCTGCGAACCAGATTTCGCGATCGCCGATCGTCAAGTTGTACTCAACATTGACAGTCTGCTGAGAATCTAAGCTATTGTGGATATAGCCGACAAAAGTATCAGCAAGTGCTGGTGGAAAAACTTCACCAATCGTTTTACCAACTAAATCTTCCATCGGTTTGTACGTCAGTGCTTGATTTGTCGGCGCGATTTTTAAATAGCGGCCATTCCTATCCAAAACTAGAATTAATTCGCTCATCCCTGCAAACAGCGCCCGCAGTTCCGCTTCCGCAGATTGGAGTTTAGCTGTACGTTCTATAACTCGCTGTTCTAGATCGACATTTGTCGCTTCCATAGCTGCAAATGACGAGCGTAACTGTTTAGCCATCAAGTTGAAAGACTCAGCTAATATCCCCAGTTCTTCAGCAATTGGCACCTCAACCTTTTGGTTTAATTCCCCCTGTGCCATTGCTTTTGTGGCTGCACTTAAGCGTCGAATTGGGTTAGTAATCCAGCGGGAAGTGTAAATTGAAAGCACGATTGCCACTACCAAAGCTGCCACACAGAACAAGAAAGTAGTACGGTTATTAGCATTGATGCCGTCCATAAAATCGGCTTCGGGAATTGCCACGACTATCAGCCAATCAATTCCTTTACCATCAGCCAGGGGAGCCACAGTTAAAAATTGATTGCGAGAGTCAACATTGAATGTTATATGAATCGGTTCCTGAATTAGGTCTAAATTCCCAAATTGTTGATACAGAGACTCCGCCGCTGAACGAATCAATAGATTATTACTGTTAGTTGCCTTTAAGCGTTTTTGTCCCTCAGCAGTCTTGACAAAAGGCAACTCTGTTGTTGAACTAGCAACAATATCGCCACTGCGCTCGATAATAAAAGCCTGTCCCGATTTGCCAATTTTTAAGCCTCTGAGAAAATTGCTAATTTGCTCTAAGGTTAAGTCGATTGCCAGCACACCTTGCAATTCGTTATTCTCATTGTAGATTGGGGTGGCTGGCGTGATCCCCAGAACAGGCATCGCGGTAAATTGATAGATAGGAGACCAAGTAGATTGACGCGATCGCACGGCCGCTTTGTACCAAGGCCGAGTCCGAGGATCGTAATTGTCTGTTTTCACCAACTCAACGCGATTTCCCTGACTATCGAGGCGGTAAATTTTACGGGCAAAATCTGTAGACTCGTCTTTAATATAAACAAGAGGAGGATTTTCTCTCTTAAGCAGTAGAAATTCGCCCGAAACACTACCATAATAGATCGTGGTCACGCGATCGCTGACTTGAGTCTGATGCCAGAAATAGCGTTCTAAGCTAGGAAAATCTTCTGGATCTAAATTTCCGGCTCGAATTGCCGCCGTATTCAATTCCAGAAATAAGTTAGATGCGTCTGCAAAGCTTTGAAAATGCTCTTGAGTGCGACCAGTAACTTCTAGACTCAAATTGGCCGCTAAATCATTAACTGCCTTCTGTCCGTTGCGAAAAGACAGCCATCCCGTCAACCCTACTGCTGCGGAGATTTGCAGCACTAGCGGCACTAAGAACACAAGACGCAGCGGCACCTTGAGCGATTTAGAAGAAATCCGACTGGTTAGAGCTTTCAAGAACATTTGTTTACAAATACCTACCGGCTTCTATATCACATTATTGCTCAGCATCAGGTTCCCATGTCAAACAATTAAAATTTGCGGTCTGTGTCAGCTTAGGTAACGCAACTTGCACGTTTTGGAGATAGCACTATATCTCATTGTTGAGAGCGGTCAAAACTTACTTTTTCAATTGGATTTTTAATGAAGTCCAAAAATAATTTACCCACATCTGTAATGCGATCAACTTTAGCGGATTTACTGCTATGATCGCAATAATATTTACCTTCCTCGATAATTTTATCAATATCTTCGCTTTGCTTGAAAACTACTATATTTGTATCTTGATAAGGATCGAGAGAACCTACATTTCTCAAATTTATAGGAAGCGGTGGAATAGGATTGGGAAACTGTCTTCCGTATTTTATATTCTTTTCTTTAGCTACATATACCTCTTTCAAATATATTAAACCTTTGACTTGTAAATCTTGTAGTACCTGATTATAAAAAGGGCGTTTTACCTCAAGACCTTCTTCAATAACTTGTAGGTCATTAGCATTATATTCATGCAAATACCTGAGTAACATCAAATGCCAACTTGTAAATTCATCTAGCCAATTTAGAAACATTCTCTGTATATCTGCCTCTGGTGCATTTGGTAGTCCAGCATTTAAAACTGTGTTCCTCAATGCAGCTAATTCCTGTTCTTGGTGGTGACGCATTGCAATCTCAAAAGCAGATATTAATGTAGTCTGAAAGCTAGGACTGTTTACGGGAAAATTTTCAATTTTAGCGTTTATTTCACTGATAGCCTCTAGAAGATTTAGTAAAAAATTTCCCAACCGCTGATTTGCGGGATACTTGACATAAGTTTCATATATAAAGGATACTAATGACCCTCCAGGTAGGAGATTAATAATGGCTTTGCCGCCATTATAAAGTTTGTCGCTATCGCTGTTTTTACTAAACTGTTCTAGTTGTAATTTAAGCTCTTCGACTTTTGAATCTGCCATATCGATTCCTCAAAGTGATTCAGGGTTGGGGACGCATCCATCAAGCTTAATTTAACTTAACTCTTCTTTTATTGCCATTCCTGGATTTTCGTAGCGATCGCCCTCCCCTCTCCCTGCAATCTGCTATTCAAGCGATCGCCCTCCCCTCTCCCCTCATCCCTTCCCTCCAACTCAAGCGCCACTCTGCCACAAGCTATATTAAAATCTATAGTTCCACAAGCGCCACGCCTTCCAACCAGCTAAACGCCCCCAAACTAACATCCTATAAATCTAAAAATGACAGTCAGAGTTCGCATCGCCCCCTCTCCCACCGGCAATCTACACATCGGTACCGCCAGAACCGCCGTATTTAACTGGCTATACGCCCGCAACACTGGCGGTAAATTCATCCTGCGGATAGAAGACACAGACTTAGAGCGATCGCGCCCAGAATACACCGATAACATCCAAACAGGTCTCACCTGGCTCGGCCTCACTTGGGATGAAGGCCCCAGTTTCCAATCCCAGCGTCTAGACTTATACCGTCAAGCAGTCCAAACCCTCTTAGACAAAGGACTCGCCTACCGCTGCTACACCAGCGCCGCAGAACTCGACCAAATGCGGGAAGAACAGAAAGCCAAAAAACAAGCCCCCCGTTACGACAATCGCCACCGTCACCTAACCCCCGAACAGCAAAGCGCCTTTGAAGCCGAAGGCAGACAACCCGTAATCCGCTTCATCATCGACGACGATCGCACCATATCCTGGCATGACATGGTACGCGGAACCGTCACCTGGAAAGGCAGCGACCTCGGCGGCGACATGGTAATCGCTAGAGCTTCCAGCGGCGATAACATCGGTCAACCTCTTTACAACCTCGCCGTTGTCGTCGATGACATCGACATGAACATCACCCACGTCATCCGAGGCGAAGATCACATCGGCAATACTCCCAAACAAATTTTGCTCTATGAAGCCTTGGGAACCGCACTCCCGGAATTTGCCCACACGCCGCTGATTTTAAATAAAGAAGGACAAAAGCTGTCTAAACGCGACGGCGTAACCTCTATTTCCGACTTTAAAGACATGGGTTATACGCCGGAAGCATTAGGCAATTACATGACTTTGCTAGGTTGGACACCCCCCGATTCCACCCAAGAAATCTTTACGCTACCGGAAGCAGCCCAACACTTTAGCTTCGATCGCGTTAACAAAGCAGGCGCTAAATTTGACTGGGATAAACTCAACTGGCTCAACAGTCAATATCTACACAAAATGGCAGTGCCGCAACTGACAGATTTGTTGATACCCTATTGGCAGGATGCGGGGTATGACTTCGATCCAGCGAGCGATCGCCCTTGGCTCGAACAAATTACCTCTCTGATTGGCCCTAGTCTCGTCCGTCTTAAAGATGCCGTCGATATGAGCAAATTATTCTTTACCCCAACCTTGGAGTACGAAGAAGAAGCCACTGCTCAATTGCAGCAACCAGGCGCAGCAGACGCATTGCAAGCGATTTTAGAAGCACTATCGAGCTGTCCACAGTTAACATCAGCCCAAGCTCAAGAAATCACCAAAAAGGTGAGCAAAGAGAAAAACGTCAAAAAAGGGCTAATCATGCGAACTCTCCGGGCAGCTTTGACAGGGGCAATGCACGGCCCCGACCTGATAGAATCGTGGGTAATCCTTCACCAACGGGAAATGGATATCACCCGCTTGCAAGAGGGCATTAAAAGTTAAATTTTCAAGAGGCTGGTGTCGTGGCTGAAATTCCTAACCCAGAAAAACCGGAAACAGAAGTAGTTGCCGAAACTGCTACTCCCGAACAACCAGAAACAGAAGTAGTTGTCTCAACTGCTAGTCCAGAACAACCAGCAGAAGTAGTTGCCGAAACTGCTACTTCTGAACAACCAACAGAAGTTACAGCCGAAACTGCTAGCCCAGAACCGCCAGCAGTAAATTACCTCCAAACACCTGCGGCAAATCCGTTTGAAACGATTGCCAGCACTGAAATAACTACCCCAAATCAACCTGAACAACCTGTTATAGTAGCAAAAATGTCAACCTCAAATCCACCTGAAACTGTTATCATCGTCGAAGATACTGCCGCAGACAAATCAACAACCCAGTCAACAACCCAGTTGCAGCAGATTAAAGAACAAATCCTCTCAATTTTGTCCCACCTCCCAGATTACATCAGCGGCTTTTATCAAGAGTACAAAAGCCAGCTCACTCTTCTGGGTTTGATAATAGCCTCAATTATCGCCTTCAAAATATTTCTGGGCGTAGTGGACGCGCTAAATGATATCCCCTTCCTAGAACCAACTTTTGAGCTAATTGGAATTGGATACTCAAGCTGGTTTATCTACCGCTATTTACTGAAGTCCTCCAATCGCCAAGAATTATCTCAAAACATCCAAATTCTCAAAGAACAAGTTTTAGGACGGAAATCCTAAATAGTTAACGGTTAACTGTTAACGGTTAACTGTTAACCGTTAACAGTTAACGGTCAACAAATACCTAATTGCTGATGCACTCCGCTAAATCCCACACATGACCAATCGGAAAAGACGCAAAGGAGTATTAGTTTTAGCACTAGCAATAGCTGTGTTTATTCTGCTGAACAATGTCTTAGCGATCGCTCAAGAAAAGAACTCAACACCTATCTTTGAAGATGTCACTCTCAGTCTGGATTTTTCTCCAGATCCGATGACAATCAGAGGTCTTAGCGGTGGATTTGTAGTAGCTCAAGAAACAGCAGGCCGACAAGAAACCGTTACAGGGCCTTGCATTGGTTTTATAGATGGAAAGCCAGACCATAAGTTAGTTTTAAGGAATTTTTTCGAGTATCTGAGCATTCAAGTGAAAAGTTCCGAAGATACCACCTTAATAGTACGCGGGCCCGGTGGCACTTGGTGCAATGATGACTATGAAGGCAAAAACCCAGGTATTGTCGGTCAATGGCTTTCTGGTAATTATGATATTTGGGTTGGTTCTTATGAAAGACATAAATATTCTCCTTACATCATCAGAATTTCTCAGAAGAATATGCAGTAGCAATGCTATTAGATCGATCGTAAGTAAATCCATCTAAATAAATATTAAAATAGATATGACTAAAAAGCTTGCTGTGTAAACATTCTTCCCTACCTATAACATCATGTCACTCAGAGAATTGAAACCCAAACTTCAGGCTTTGACCCCTGCTGAAAAAACCGAAGCCATACAGATATTAGCCCAAAGTTTAGCATGGCCAGGAATTGAAAAAACTCCCGGCGTGTGCGGCGGCGACGCTAGAATCGCCGGAACTCGGATTCCCGTTTGGCTACTAGCTGGTTATCGCTGCGACGGTACTAGCGATGCTCATATCTTAGAAGGCTACCCGAATTTAAGTCAGGCTGAGCTGGAAAAGGCCTGGGCTTATGCTGAAAAGTACCCAGATGAAATAGAAGCCGCTATCAAACGAAATGAGGAAGCATAACAGATGGCGCGTTTTTATACAGATGAACAATTCCCTTTTCCAGTTGTTCGATTTCTTCGCGCTTTTGGTCACGATGTCTTGACTGTTCAGGAAGCTGGAAATGCTAACCAAGGAATTCCAGATGAAGACGTATTAGCCTTTGCGATCGATGACAACCGTATCATTTTAACGCTCAATCGGGATGATTTTATCGCACTCCACAGATTACATCCCGATCATACCGGCATTATTGTCTGCACGAGAGACCAAAACTGGGAAAACCTAGCTACAAGAATAAATGAGGCTATCTCTCCTTTTGAAACACTAAATGGTCAGCTAATTCGAGTTTATCGCCCTCAACGGTAAAAATCAAACGAAAATTAAAATGCGATCGCGTTGACCTAGCATTATAGGACTTACGCATAGAGTCCCAGAAACCGGGTTTTTGAGATGATCTGTGGGTAACAACGAAGTATTTTCGTTAAAAAACCCGGTTTCTTTGGTTGGGTACGTAAGTCCTGATTAGCAACTATCCCAACAAATTTCCTACTTAGTAATAATCTCAGTAACTACCTGGCCACCATTTGCATCCCCTTGCACAACCACAGTTTCATTTTTAAGTTGTCCCGCAGCCTTGGGCCCAGTTAAATTAAACTCAGGATCTAATTGACGATAAACCACATTTCCTATAGCATCAAAAGTCTGAGTTTTTAAATACCAAATAAAATTATCTGTATTCAATTGAGCATTACGTTTCTCCCCAATTCCAACAACATTTCCAGTTAAATAAAAGACATCTTTTTCTAAATCTCCCCGGCCTTGATTCCCCCTCATTGTCACTTTTTCTTTAAGTTGAATAACAGTCACCGGCCCCGGCGAAACCACAAGTTCAGCCGGAAAATTCCAACTCATAATATTACTAGATATCTGCAACGGTGGGTCTGAAGGCAGTAACTGAGCATTTTTCGTCAAGTTAGCAATTTTGAGTTTTAAATCAACATCAGCTTCGTCAGCATAAGCTCGATCTGTAATTATTTTATTCTTGTAGCGATCGATTTGCACTGGGCGATCCCCGATCATCTTTTGCCGATCTAATAGCCAAATTAAATGTTCAGTTCGTAACTGTAAAACAGGATCTTTAATATTAGCAACCACAGACCCGAATAACTCCATCCGCTTAGCGCGACTAAAAACTCGCGCCTCCTTAGCTGAAGCTATTGCCTGTTTATGATCTCCCGTTAAATTATTACGAACAATCAGTAAATCTTCCTTTGGTCGCCACTCTAACTCATTTCCCCGTAGCACTATACCATTGCGGGGATCGGTAGCTACAATCTTGCCTTTAAGTATAATTTGATTGCTATCTTGGCGTACCTCGCCAGTCTGGGCCTGAATTTGATAAACTTCTTTGCCATCTTGAAAGAGTTTACCAGTGGGATTTTTAACATTAACTACTTTTTTGTCTTTACTATAAGTAGCTTGCTGGGATTTTACCGTCCATAGTCGTTCCCCTTTTTCATTAGCCTGTTCGAGAGTCACATCGCTCAAAGTTAATGTGCTATTTAACTTTTCAGCAGCAGTAATATCTTCGGCTAATTTGTTTTGCTGGGTTACTTCTTCAGTTCCACAAGCGACTATTCCCAAAAGCAAAGTAACTAAAGCTAGTGGTAGTGTTTTGGAAAATTTGGGACTTGGGATTTTAGATTTGGGATGAATCATTGTTAATTGGTAGTTGCTAGTGGTTAGTCGTTAATTGTTAGTTGTTAAGTTGTTTTTTCCACTAACTACTAACCACTAACCACTAACAATTATTATCTATCTTCATGATCGTCCATCAAGCTAATGCCAGACAAGGGACGATAAGCATAATTCGGGCGATTAGTTTTTTGGATATCTTCCTTAATTGATTCCAAATCAATATAGCGGTCTGCTACATTAATTAAACTGTCGCTGGTCATCGATCGCAAACTCACTACCTCAACTCTGACTCCGCGATAGCTGACAGCATCCACAGCATAAGCGAGATCGCCGTCACCGCTGACTAAAACTGCTGTATCGTAAGAACCCACCAAAGCCATCATGTCCACAGCAATTTCTACATCCAAATTAGCTTTTTTAGAGCCGTCTGGAAGTTGCACCAAATCCTTAGAAATCACGCGATATCCATTGCGGCGCATCCACAGTAAAAATCCTTGCTGTTTCTCATTTGTGCGATCTACACCTGTGTAGAAAAAAGAGCGTAACAACCGCGAACCAGCAGTTAAACGGCACAACAGCTTAGTGTAATCGATTTCAATTCCTAATTGTAAAGCAGCATAAAATAGGTTAGAGCCATCGATAAAAATTGCTACTCGACCTCTATTTTCTAGAACCTGTTCTGGAGTGAAAAGGTCGTGATTGTCTAGTTTACTCAACATGATTATATGCCTCAATTTTTTATGAAAGATTTAGGTAAGAGAGTGATTGGTAATGGTAATGGTGATGACGCTACTCACACCGATGATAGCTCCCAACTATGAAGAAACTGATTGTAAGACTTCAATGCGTTTAAAAACTGGCTGGGGTTGCCTTAAAGCTTGATTTGCTGGCAAAGCACCCCAGATAGCTTGGGTCGCAAAGGTTGCTGAATTATTAATCGCAACCTGGTCGTTAAAATCAATTGCAAAACCTAGCTGCTGATAGATAGCACTGCTGATATTGGGAATAATGGGTGATAAAAGGTAAGCTGCTAGTCTAACAGATTCCAAACCAGAATACAGGACTTCTCCAACGGCATCTAATTGTCCCTGCTTATATAAAGTCCAAGGTGCGCGATCGTCAATCAACTTGTTACCAGTTCGCACTAAAGCGAGTACAGCTTCGCAAGCTTGGCTAAAGGCCAGACTTTCGTAAGCTTGAGCCGTGCGATCGCCTAAAGTTAAACCCATTGACTTAAGCGGGTTATCTGCCGGAATGTCTTCGCTTTTAACATTAGGAACCAAGCCGCCGCAATATTTGTGAGCCATGCTTAATGTGCGGTTAACCAAATTACCCAAGTTATTTGCTAAGTCTGCATTCAAAGTATCGATAAACCGAGATTCATTAAAATCACCATCCTGTCCAAATTCAATTTCTTTTAGGAAGTAATAACGGACTGCATCTGAACCATACTGATTGACTAATGCCACAGGATCGATGATGTTACCATCAGTTTTACCCATTTTTCTACCATCTTTGGTCAAAAATCCGTGTCCGAATATACGACCAGGCATTGGTAGATTGGCAGACATCAGCATTGCTGGCCAGTAAACTGCATGAAAGCGCAGAATATCTTTGCCAATTAGATGCAGATCGATCGGCCACCATTTTGATAGAGCATTCTCTAAGGTAGGTTCGCTATCAGGATCGAGCAGAGCCGTAATATACCCCAAGAGCGCATCAAACCAAACATATATAGTATGGCGATCGTCAGCAGGAACCGGTAAACCCCAGTCAAGATTTATCCTAGAAATTGAAAAGTCTTGCAGTCCGGTGCTGACAAATTTCAGCACTTCGTTGCGTCGGCTTTTGGGTTGGATGAAGTCAGGCCGCTGTTCGTAAAGCTCTTGAAGTTGAGCTTGATAGCGGGAAAGGCGGAAGAAGTAATTTTCCTCGTCACGCCACTCGACTTCTTTGCTGGTATGGATAGGACACCTTTTACCAGGAAGTAGGTCGCGTTCTTCTTTGAACTCTTCGCAAGAGACGCAATACCATCCCTGTTGCTGGCTCAAATAGATGTCGCCTGCTTCCCAAACACGCTGGAAAAATTCTTTAACTATGAACTGGTGGTGGGGTGCTGTAGTGCGGCTAAAACGGTTATATTGGATATTTAGCTGCTCCCACAGAGACTCAAAGCCAGCGGCAATTAGGTCGCAGTGAGCTTGAGGCGATCGCCCCAAACTTTCAGCAGTGCGCTGAATCTTCTGACCATGTTCGTCTGTTCCCGTAATCAGCAAAACAGATTTTCCCCGCAGTCGCTCAAACCTAGCTGCTGCATCCGCTGCCATCGTTGTATAAGCGCTGCCAACGTGAGGTAAATCATTTACATAGTAAAGAGGTGTTGTTAAAGCAAAGGTGTCTTTAGTTATATCGGTCGATTTCATTGAATGCTAAAGAAGTTTCCTAAATCTCGCTTGGATCATAACTCAGTATTTCCATTATACTCTAGTTGTTTTTTGTACCAGGTTGGCTGAAATTCAGAAAAAATACCCAAACCCTGTTTTTACAAAAAGATAATTATCTCTAATTTCAACTTTAATGTTTCTTCAATATTTTTGGCTAATTCTAAAACAAATTTTAAGATTCTCGCTTCAGTGGGTCTTCGAGACTCTTGAAGTCAACCCCAGGGATATTGGCTCTAGCCTTCCTCAGTGCTGAGCAATTTCTTCATTCTGAATGCTCTTTGAGTCAGTCAGCAAATAAATGCGGAATACAGCGATATAGCAACCGCCAAGGTGGTTAGGACATTCTAGTTTCCTCAAACCCTTAATTCTATTCCCTTCTTCTTCTTCCCTGAGCATCGGAGCATCGTAGCATAGTCCCTCTTCTTCCCCTTCTTCCTCTTCTTCCCTAGCCCTGAGCATCGGAGCATCGTAACCCCTCTTTCCCTCTTCTTCCCCTAGCCCCTAGCCCCTAACCCCTAACCCCTCTTCTTCCCCTAGCCCCTCTTCTTCCCCTAGATTTCTACTTTATGACTGAG
>NZ_JAQMUA010000400.1:0-33950 GCF_028330895.1 Kamptonema animale CS-326
CTGAAACTAATACTTCCTTGACTAAACCAGAACCGACTGGTATGAAACCGGAGACGGTGAATGTGATTCGGGATGGGTTGGTGGCTGTGGTGCAACAAGGTACGGGACAAGGGTTAAATGATGGTTCTATCCCTTTGACTGGGGGCAAAACGGGTACATCGGAAGTGGTGGGACAGCCTTCTCACTCCTGGTATGTGGCTTTTGGGCCGGCGGAGAAACCAGAAATTGCGATCGCGGTTGTTGTTGAAAATGGTGGATTCGGGGCGGTTGCGGCTGCACCGATTGCTAAGGAAATATTTAAAACCTACTTCAACAACGAGAAGGCTAAAAAGGCAAAGTAGCTAATTGTTAACGGTTAACGGTTAACGGTTAACCGTTAAAGTTCTTTAAAATTTGTTAAGATTGACTCGACCTCAGTGTTGTCATCCCAACCCCTGCTAAACTTTCCTCCTCCTTTGCCTTCATAAATAATGCTGCGACTCGAACATATCAGTAAAATTTACCCCAATGGCGTTGTTCTCAAAGATGTCAACTGGGAAGTCAAACCAGGCGATCGCATCGGCTTAGTCGGTGTCAATGGTGCCGGTAAGTCCACGCAACTTAAAATTATTGCAGGCGAAGTGGAACCTACCACAGGGGAAGTAATTCGCCCCGCGAGTTTGCATATCGCCTACCTTAGCCAAGAATTTGAAGTAGATCCCACTCGCACTGTCAGAGAAGAATTTTGGACTGTCTTCAAAGAAGCCAACCAAACTCACGAATCTCTACTGGAAGTGCAGCGAGAAATGGAAACAGCTACTCCAGAAGAACTCGATCGCCTGATTAATAAATTAGACCGCCTTCAGCGACTCTATGAAGCTTTGGATGGCTACGGTTTAGAAGCACAAATTGAGAAAATTTTGCCCGAAATGGGGTTTGAAGCCGAAGATGGCGATCGCCTCGTTAGTGCTTTTAGCGGTGGCTGGCAGATGCGAATGAGTTTGGGTAAAATTCTGCTGCAAAAACCAGATCTCTTACTCTTAGATGAACCGACAAACCACCTTGACCTCGAAACCATTGAATGGCTAGAAATCTACCTCAAAGCTTTGATTACCCCGATGGTAATCGTATCCCATGACCGTGAATTTTTGGATCGACTTTGCACCCAAATAGTTGAAACTGAACGGGGTGTATCTAGTACATATCTGGGTAATTATTCCTCATATTTGGTACAAAAAGAGGAAGCCGCCGATGCTCAACTTAATGCTTACGAACGGCAGCAGAAAGAACTAGAAAAACAGCAAGCATTTGTTGAGAAATTCCGGGCGAGTGCGACTCGGAGCACTCAAGCAAAAAGCCGCGAAAAACAATTAGATAAAATTGAGCGGATTGAAGCACCTACAGCCGCTTTAAGAACGTTGCACTTCCGTTTTCCTCCCTCCCCTCGCAGCGGCCGCGAAGTAGTAATTATTGAAGATTTAGTTCATAATTATGATGACAAGATTCTGTTTTTAGGGGCAGATTTGTTAATTGAACGGGGCGATCGCATTGCTTTTCTCGGCCCTAATGGTTCGGGGAAATCTACCCTGCTACGGATGATCATGGGTATGGAAAAACCTACAAGCGGTACTGTTAAATTAGGCAATCATAATGTCATCCCTGGTTACTTTGAACAAAATCAAGCCGAAGCTTTAGATTTGTATAAAACAGTGATAGAAACTATTCATGATGAAGTGCCAGACTGGAAAAATGAGGAAGTCCGCACTTTATTAGGTCGTTTTCTGTTCAGTGGTGATACAGCGTTTAAACAAGTTGGGGCTTTAAGTGGGGGTGAAAAAGCGCGTTTAGCTTTAGCTAAGATGCTATTACGTCCAGCTAGTTTACTAATTTTGGATGAACCGACAAATCACCTAGATATTCCTGCTAAGGAGATGTTGGAAGAAGCAATCCAAAATTATGATGGGACGGTAATGATTGTATCTCACGATCGTTACTTTATTTCTCAGGTAGCTAACAAGATTGTTGAGATTCGCGACGGTGAGTTTCGCACTTATTTGGGAGATTATCACTATTATCTCGATAAGATTGCTGAGGAAAAGGAGGAAGCAAGGTTAGCTAAGATTCAGGGTCAGAAGGCTGCAAAGAAGGTTGAGAAAGAGGCGAAGAAGAAAACTTCTACTAAGCGGAAATAATGGGTGGTTGCAGTTAGTGGTTGCTTCCAGGTGAAAATCTGGAAGCGTTGATTCAATTATTTATAATTTTAGTCACTAGATGAGAAAAAAATCAGGAGACTTGGTTGGAGTCAGATTGAATCGAAGCCACTGAGATATTATATTCATCGCCAGTTTCTTGAAGACTAAAATCAACTATCAACTGTGTATAATCAGCGAAATAAAGAGTTTTTCTCTGAATTAATTCATCAATCACCATTCTTGTTTGTTCTTGAACGTAGGCGTTAGAGCCTTTCGTTCCTTCCTTAATCAACATTTCAATGCCTTCCTGCTGTTTATCCTCAGAAAGCAAAGAAAGATTCCATGCTAGGACAGCCAAAGTTAACAATTGATACCGCTCTGTTTTACTCTCAATACCATCAGAGTATGGTTCAATAAAATCATACAAAACTTCGGACATTTTTATTTTGTCCTTGGGGTCTATAAGTATTTTTTCTGGCATTTCTCCCAGGTAAGCTTTTTTGACCTTCTTTTTAAGTTCCGCTATACCTTTCTCTCTGAGCTTTTCCGTCCTATTTACCCTTAATAATTCATCGAATTCCTTTGATTTTCTGGCCATGATAATTAGACCTCTCTTTACTTAATATCGTAGATTATAGCCTTTCTCAGATATCTGCCAAGTCTTCGATCGCATACACAAAAAGCGCCTGAGTTTCCCTAAACGAATAGCATAAAAATCACAAATTGTCAACTTAAAACCTAACTAGCATTTATCCCACTTCTCTAAATGCCGACTACAGATAAATTCTCATATTATACTAGCGCGTTATTGATAATTGTCAGAGAAGACTAAGATTGTACGACATACTCTCAGGATAAACATAATTTTTGAACGAGGTAAGACTCACAATGGATACCATTAAACGCCAACGTTTAGAAGCAGCAGGCTGGCGAGTTGGAGATGCAGCAGACTTCTTGGGACTTTCACCCCAAGAAGTTGCTTTTATTGAAATCAAGCTATCTCTATGCAAGCGATTAAAGCAGTTGCGTCTCAGCCAAAACCTTTCTCAGGAAAGCATAGCTAAAAAAATCCACTCTAGCCAATCACGAGTCGCAAAAATGGAAGCAGGCGATCCTTCCGTTTCTCTTGATTTAATCATACGGACGCTGTTAACAATGGGAGTAAGCCGTGAGGATTTGGCTATGGATATTGCTGATGAAAACAGCAAAAAAAGCGCCTGAGTTTCCCCCAGACGCATAGCATAAAAATCACAAAGTGTCAACTCAAAACTTAACCTCTTAACGCCTCAGCGCCGCCGCAAACTTCGAGGATTTCCTGAGTAATTGCCGCCTGCCGCGCCTTATTATAAGACAGGGTTAAAGTCCCAATCAAATCGCTAGCATTCTCACTAGCATTATTCATTGCTGTCATCCGCGCCGCCAACTCACTCGCCGCCGACTCTTGCAAAGCACGCAACAATTGGTTATTCAAATAAAGCGGTAACAAAGCATCCAAAATCTGCACGGGATCTTGCTCAAAAATCATATCTCTGGGCAAACTTTTCACAGGATTCGTCATCTTCTCCCGCGATACTTGGAATTGTCCGCCAACAGAAGTTAAGCGGAAAATTTCATCATCTTGTACTTCTAAACCCTGGGGATCGAGAGGTAACAAAGTTTGAATCACTGGACGCGAACTAATCAAGGACACAAACTTAGTGTAAATTAACTCAATCCTATCCACAGTTCCCGATAGGAATAAAGACAGTAACTCATCAGCAACTTGAGATGCTTCTGCTGCTGTAGGAATCTGATCTAAATTAGCAAAAGTAGCAGAAATTGGCGCATTGCGGCGCTGAAAATACTGGATTGCCTTGCGTCCTACCAGTATAAACTTGTAATCAACCCCTTCCGCCTTCAATTCTCTAGCCCGAATCTCAGCCCGTTTGATAATACTGCTATTGTAGCCGCCGCACAAACCGCGATCGCCAGAAATTACTAACAAGCCAACCGACTTAATATCCCGTTTCTTCAACAAGGGCAAATCAGCGTCTTCAAACCGCAAACGTGCCTGCAAACCGTATAAAACCTGCGCCAAACGATCCGCGAAAGGCCGAGTAGCAATCACCTGTTCCTGAGCCCGGCGCACCTTAGCAGCAGCCACCAAACGCATCGCTTCAGTAATCTTTCTAGTGTTTTTGACAGACTTAATCCGCTCGCGAATAGCTTTTAGATTTGCCATAAATTTATCCTTTTACCTTCCGAAAAAATTCAACTTAAATCTCAACAGTTAACGATTAACAGTTATTCAGTTAACTGTTAACCGTTAACCGTTAACTGTAATTTATGCAGAAACTAAGAAAGTTTGCGTATACTCAGCAATCCCTTCTTTCAGCAACTTCTCAGCCTCATCGCTCAGTTGCTTTTCGCCCTGAACGATCTCACCGTAACGAGGCTTGCTAGTCCGTAAATAATCGCGCAAACCAGAGGCAAATTTATTCACCTTATCAACTGGAATTTCATCTAAATAACCATTAATCCCAGCATAGATAATAGCCACTTGCTCGTTCATCGGCAGAGGCGAATTTTGCGGTTGTTTCAGCAATTCACGCAAACGTTGACCCCGCGCCAACTGATTTTGAGTAGCTTTATCCAAATCAGAAGCAAACTGAGAGAATGCAGCCAAATCATCGTACTGCGCCAACTCCAACTTCACCTTTCCGGCAACTTTTTTCATTGCCTTAGTTTGAGCCGCCGAACCCACCCGCGATACCGAAATACCAGGGTTTACAGCCGGACGCAAACCGGAGTTAAATAAGTCAGAAGAAAGGAAGATTTGACCGTCAGTAATCGAAATTACATTGGTAGGAATGTAAGCAGAAACGTCACCGGCTTGGGTTTCAATAATTGGCAAAGCAGTCATACTACCTTCGCCTAAATCATCGCTCAGTTTTGCTGCTCTTTCTAACAAGCGAGAGTGTAAGTAGAATACATCCCCAGGATAAGCTTCCCGTCCTGGTGGGCGACGTAGCAGCAGCGACATTTGACGGTAAGCTTGGGCCTGTTTGGAAAGGTCATCGTAAATGATCAGGGTGTGCTTACCTTTGTACATGAAATATTCAGCTAAACTTGCACCAGTGTAAGGAGCCAAATATTGCAATGTTGCGGGGTCGCTAGCGTTAGCAGCTACGACGATTGTGTAGTCCATCGCGCCCTTTTCTTGCAGGGTATTGACGACGTTCGCTACAGTCGAAGCTTTTTGACCAATTGCTACGTAAACGCAAACTACGTTTTCGCTTTTTTGGTTAATAATCGTATCAACCGCGATCGCAGTTTTGCCGGTTTGTCTGTCACCAATAATCAGTTCCCGTTGGCCGCGTCCCACTGGGATCATCGCATCAATAGCAGTAATTCCAGTCTGCATCGGCTCATAAACGGAGCGACGAGAAACAATACCCGGAGCGGGGGATTCAATCAAGCGGGTTTCACTACACTTGATTTCACCTTTGCCGTCAATCGGACGAGCCAAGGCATCTACTACCCGTCCCAGCATCGCTTCACCCACGGGGACTTGAGCAATTCTGCCAGTAGCAGTAACAGCCGAGCCTTCTTGGATGCCGAGGCCTTGTCCCATTAACACTGCACCGACGTTATCTTCTTCTAAGTTAAGAGCCAAACCTACAGTGCCGTCGGCAAACTCTAACAATTCCCCAGACATGGCTTTATCTAAGCCATAAATCCGGGCAATACCGTCGCCTACTTGCAGCACAGTACCCACGTTAGAAACTTTAACATCTTGGTCGTACTGCTCAATTTGCTGCCGAATAATACTGCTGATTTCGTCAGGTCTGATTGCTGCCATTTTAATTTTTTAGTGGTTAGTTGTTAGTGGTTAACGGTTAACTGTTAATAGTTAACTGTTAATTGGTAATTGGTAATCGGTAATTGGGAATTGGGAATTGATGAAAGTTAACAATTAACGGTTAACCGTTAACCGTTAACAGTTAACAATTAACTACCCTGCACTTAAACGAATTCCTAGACGGCGAAGTTGTCCGCGCAGGCTAGCATCAATTACTTGAGAGCCTACTTTGATGATGACACCGCCAATTAACTCGCTATCAAGTTTTGATTCAAGCTCAACTTGACTAGCGCCTGTCATCGCTTGAACTTTCTCCTTAACTGTCTGCTGTTGAGCTTCTGAAAGCGGCACAGCCGAAGTTACTTCCGCCAAAACAGTTTGATTTAATTCGCGGAGTTTTGCTAGATATTCTTTGCCAATTCCCTCTAGGAAATAAATCCTTCCCTTATCTACCAATAGTCTCAAAAAGTTGCGCACGAAGGGGCTAATTCCGTCACCCGCTACCTGCTCTAATACTCTTTTTTTGACATCTGGCTTAATTAGAGGATTTCCTAAAACCTGGCGCAGTTCAGCGGAACTGTCCAAGAGGCTTAGCAAGGCACGCACATCTTGGCCAAATTCCTCAGTGAGATTGTTTGACTGAGCCACGGACATCAATGCTGATGCGTAAGGCTGTACGATTTCTGCGTTAACTGTACTCACTACCTGCCTCCCAATAAAGCAATGCTACGGTCGATTAGTTGGTTTTGAGCGCTATCATCTAAGCTAGTTTTGAGTTGATTTTCAACTCTTTCTAATGCCATAGATGCAACTACGGCTCTGAGTTGAGCGATCGCTCTTTCTCTCTCCGCTTCCAACTCTCTACCTGCGTCTGCTTTCATGCGTTCAACATCTTGCGCCGCTTGAGCGAGGATGGCTGCTTTCGCCGCCGTAGCATTCTCTTCAGCAACAGCTCGAATCCGCTCAGCTTCCGCTTGCGCTTGAGTCAATTTCTGCTGTTGTTCTGCTAAAGCTGCTGCGGCATCTTTTTGGCGTTTTTCGGCATCA
The DNA here is from genome assembly GCF_028330895.1 of Kamptonema animale CS-326. NCBI lineage: Bacteria > Bacillati > Cyanobacteriota > Cyanophyceae > Oscillatoriales > Microcoleaceae > Kamptonema > Kamptonema animale. The sequence continues at coordinate 7,060 of NZ_JAQMUA010000400.1, forward strand.
TTAATCGCCTCTTCGATGGCGGCACGCCGCTCGCTTAGGATTTTCCCTAAAAAGCCGCGCCCGAAGTAAACCACCACTCCAATAACAATGATCAGGTTAATCAGGTTGGTTCCTAAAATATCGAAATTTAGACCGAAACCACCTTCGTGACTAGCTTCTGCGGCTAGCAATAAAACAGTCCCCATGATATTCTTCCATAAATGCGCTGCTGATTGGGCAAGGCTATTTGGCCAACGCTGGGCCTAATAGCTTTTCTAAAATCTGGCGACTGAGGGCTTCTACTTCTTGCTCTAGCGATCGCATTGCCTCTTGCTTTTGCCGATCTATTTCTTTCGCCGCTTGTTCTCGCGAAACTTGAGCTTCTTTTTGCGCCCCAGCAACTTTTTCCGACGCAATTTTCTGAGCATCTGCTTGAGCGGCCACAATAATCGCTTGAGATTGTTTGCGGCTTTCACCTAGTTTTTGCTCGTACTCGTGAGCCATTTTCTCAGCTTTCGCCAAGCGTTCCTGCGCTCCCTTTTGAGTGTTGCGGATGTAATCATCTCGCTCGTCCAAAGTCTTAGTCAAGGGCTTATAGAAAACTGCATTCAGCACTACAGTCAAAACTAAGAATTGCAACGCCATCAACGGCAAAGTTGCATCAAAATCAAACACGAAATTTCCTCCTTTGTGCAGGGGCAGATTACTTTCCGCCCCTTATTACGCGCCGTTGATATTAGGCGAAGGGATTAGCAAATAGCAGCACCAGTGCAATCACCAGACCGTAAATGGTAAGGGATTCCATGAAAGCTAAACTCAAAAGGAGAGTACCGCGAATTTTGCCTTCTGCTTCTGGTTGACGGGCAATACCTTCTACAGCTTGACCAGAGGCATTACCTTGTCCAATACCAGGGCCAATCGCGCCTAAACCAATAGCTAAACCGGCAGCGATTACAGAAGCAGCAGCAACGATGGGGTTCATGATAGTTTTCCTTACCTAAAGTACAAAAATGAACAACTGAAAGATTACAAATTGGTGCTATTTGAAATATGAGGAGTGAAGTTATTATTTATCCTTCATCTTTCACATTTCCTAAGAATGTTCCTCATGGTGCTCTTCACCATGTCCTTCCATTGCCTCGTGGATATAGGCTCCTGCCAAGGTGGCAAATACCAAAGCTTGAATAGCACTGGTAAACAAACCTAGAAGCATCACGGGCAGAGGTACAAACAAGGGAACTAGCAGTACCAGCACTGCCACCACTAATTCATCCGCTAAAATGTTACCAAATAGACGGAAGCTCAGGGAAAGAGGCTTGGTAAAATCTTCCAAAATAGCGATCGGCAACAAAACTGGGGTAGGCTCGATGTACTTCTTAAAGTATCCTAAACCGCGCCTGCTGAACCCTGCATAAAAATATGCCAGAGAAGTCAACAAGGCAAGTGCCACAGTCGTATTGATATCGTTTGTTGGTGCCGCTAATTCACCCTCTGGTAGCTTAATTAGTTTCCAGGGAACTAACGCGCCCGACCAATTGGATACAAAAATGAACAGAAATAATGTGCCGATAAATGGCACCCAAGGACGGTACTCTTTTTCGCCGAGTTGATTCTTAGCCAAGTCTCGCACGAATTCAAAGGCGTACTCCATGAAATTTTGCATTCCACTCGGAACTCTCTGGATGTTGCGAGTCGCAGCAATGGAAGCTACTAGGAGGAGAGCAATCACAATCCAGGAGGTGAGAAACACCTGTCCGTGAACTTTGAGATTGCCTATGTGCCAGTATAAATGCTTGCCAACTTCCAACTCAGCGAGGGGAAGAGCATTCCAGGCGTTTAAAACATTTAGCATTTCCATTCAAGAGAAATTCGCTCAAGTGGATGTTTGGCAGGTTGCCTGACCTATTTATGGTCAGGAATCAAAACGGTTTGCAGCATATAAAAGACGATCGCAGCTTTATAAGTCAGAAATCCCAAGAAAATGGGCAAAATCTGTAGCTGATTCCATTGAGTTGCTAGTATAATCAACCCCATGAACAGAACCAGCCTTGTCTTACTCAGGCGTTGGTTCTCCCTGCCAAGCCGCTCAACGTTTTTAGCCAACATTCTCAAGTAAACCACACCTGTGCACGCCCCAATCAAGTAATTTAGAGCAATGTTGAGGTTATAAAAAATCCACACTGAGATAAAAATTATCCCCATCAAGGCAAGGCTGTACAGCAACAGATCCTGTTGGAGTTGATAGAAGTCTTGCATGGGATCTTTGGCTGGCTCTGATGAGGCAGAACCAGTTTCAGGAATATCCCCTGTTGCAGGTATGGGTTCCGTTGGTGTGTTTGGCGAGTTCACGCTTGAGGGTGAAACTAATGCAGGTAACTGGCTTGGCTCTGCAAGTCCATTGAGAATCATATCATGGTGCTGCAACATTACTTAAAAAAGAATTAATTAATTTGATGCGGAGAGAGGGAGGGGGTGAGGATCAGGAGGCAGTAGACACTGGAAAATCGCTTAAAGCTAGGAGTCTGTGCGATCTCGATATCCCCTGCTTGGCGATCGCCCTTTAACAAACAATCTAGAATTTGTCTAATACCAGTTCCCCAAAATCATGCAACAGTAAGTAATGGACATAAAATATAAATGTAGGGTGGGCGCTCGCCTCAACCATCTATCGAAGAAAGTAACAAGCTCGAATGGCGAGCGCCCACCAAACGTGCTGACTGTAACAGACTTTTAGAAAAATGGTATAAGTTCCAGCACTGTGACCCTACCTATCTGAGTTCAGGTGATCGCCTACCCAATCCCTAGTTCAGACGATCAGACTCCATCGAACTCATGCTATTCAGCGTCTTGAATCTCTAAACCTAATTTCAGAAATAGGTAGCAAGAGAGTCTTTTCAATTTCTTGACGAACTTCAGGAGAGACAACACAATTAGTCTTAAACAAACAATTGGCTAAAAGTTCAGTTGCATTGTAATACTTCTTAAGTAATTCCCTTTGCTCCTGTGTAAACTGACCTTGCCAATCGTGGCCAATCCCCCGATATTCAATCATTATTTGTCTTAATTTTTCAGCCAAATTTTTGCGTTTTTGCGAATTTAACCAACTCGGATCGGTTTCATCTAAATTTTCAGGGAATTGAGTCTGAAGTTGTTTTAATGCTTGTTTAAAGGCTTGATTTCCTTGGCGAGGATCGCCAGCTTTTTCAATAGCAATACTGAGCCTCGCTTTGACATCTTTCCTGCGTTCGGCAGATTGCCATAAATGAAAGCGATCGCGTGCTGGAGTATAATCCATTGCTGGTGGTAGGTCCACTTCAAAAAGAGGCTCAATAACACGATCTAGACTAATATTAACCCCCTGACCGAAATCTTGGTGCAGGTTTTGTTCATACAACGATGTACCCAGTATACTGCTTAATGCACTATCAATAGATAAATCATAGTCAAGCGATTTATCTATTGCACAAATATAACCGCCATAATTCTCAATTATCCCATCTAAGTAGAAAGCACGAACACCCGCAGGCTTGTACTTAGTCTTGACAGAGCAAGACTTTTGATAGAGACAGTTAAGCATCTCTTGTAATATCTCTTCAGGCTCAACTAAAGAATCAACTTTTTGTTTCATTATTTGCAACAGACAACTGGCATCAGGTAGTAGCTCTACAACCAACAAGAAAACTTCTCGCCATTGACGTTTTGTTAGATGATTTGCTAACTCATTTAGAACCGGATCGTCTATAGATTTATAATTGCAGTTAGTAACGATCGCTTGGGCAGTCAAATACTCATGGAAAGTTAAGTGAGAAAATGACCAAAAGCTTTGAGCTCGCTCAACCAGCAGCCCATATTCTGCAATGGACTTTAGCACCTTGTTACTCTCTACTCTCAAAGCCTCTAGATCGCTTTTAGCTTCGGGCAAATTACGGATAAAATCACTAATCCATGATTCCAGGTTTCTCTCCCGAAAAAAACGTTCATCTTTTTCAAAGGTCTCTTTGGCAATTTCTGCCAATAACTCTTGAATTCGACGATAATTTAAACCACTATAAACTCGTTCTCTCTGAAGATTGTGCTGCTTACTATTCCACTTAAATAATAATAACTCAATTCCTTGTTTGTAGAGATCAGCACGACTCTCCATAAATTGACCAGAATCTTCAAATACTAGACAAAGTAGGGTCAACAACAGGGGAGAAGTAGCTAATTGTTGCATTCTAGGATTAGCTTGGAGATGTGTGATAAAGTCTGTGGCTGACTTGCGAGTTTCGTGGGAGTTAAACCACTTATTGGCAAAATCTTGAATTTGGGGTAACTTAAAATCAGCTACCTCCACCTCAGTAAAAGATGGAAAACTGTATTCCCGTGCAGCAATACGACAAGTCAGAACAAAATAGTTGTCGAGAAATTTCTCCGTAAACTGTTGGACACATCGAACAACTCGCTGACTATCTACCTCTTTCACCTCATCTAGCCCATCCAACAATACCAATACCCGTCCCTTTTTTAATAACTGTTGTGCCGTCTCTGGAGGAATGTCTTGGGATTGCCAATGCTGAATAATATAGTCTTCCAAAGAAGGTTGATTAGGTGCGGCTGCAAAGTCTGAAAGACGCACAAAAACTGATACATAATCCGGCAAAAATTGCCGATGAAGATTGAGAATGGCAACGCGACACAAAAACGTTGTTTTCCCAGAACCAGGTTTGCCCAAAACCACCAACCAAGAAAACCTTTCCAGTGCTTCCAAACCCAAAAGCCCTGCTTCTTGAATGCGCCCAAATCCAAACCGTTCAAAGTCTTGCTGGTTAGCTTGTTGGATTAATTCTTCCTGCGTTAGTCGCAAATTCCGAGTCAATCTCTCTAAAACATTGACTTCGACAAATACATCATCTAAGCGGATTGGATAACTCATGTCCAAGCACTTAATTGTGCCGTGATGAAGGTTCAAATACTTGCCGTACTTCTCCCGTACCTCTTGTATGAGCGGGTCATCGCCACAGTCCACCACATTTCGCCAGTTAATACCTACGGCGTTACACGCTTGACTTAAAATATTCTCACCTACGTCTTTTGGGCCGTTTACTTTTCCTAAAATACGTTTAATAGTAGCAAGAGAGCAGTAACTTTCCTGTGCCCATCTCTCTTGAGTCCATCCCTTACCTTTATAGGCTTTTTCGAGTAATTCCCGTCCTATTTTAGATGTAACTGGCATAAGCTGACTTCTCCTGATTAAAAAGTTTGACCTTGCCAGAATGATAGCACGGCTTAAATTACTAAATCCATCAATGATCCACAAAGAACCACTATTGATCTGAAAATGAACTGATTTTTGATCTTTGATCCAAAATGAACTAATTTGATCTGTTTTTTCGTAAAAAGCTGAACTATACAAAGCCTAATAACTAAGTTATTGTGAATTCATGGATAACTTGAAAAATTCAATCCATCATAAACATCTATTCTGATCAAGGAGAAAACCATGACAACCAATTCTCGTGAATACACCAATATCAACGGAGATAAAGTCTGCGAGTACAAACAAAATGGTCAAATTGTAGGTCGGGGAACTGGAAAAACCTCTGATTCTGCAAAGGCTGCGGCTGATGCTGATGTTCAGATCCGCAAAGACAAGAAATAGAACTCTAGTCACTTTACCGAAAGGGTATTAGTGATTTGGTTAGGGCAACAATTTCCAAAAGTTGCCCTTTCCATTTTTTCTTTAGGCATTTTATTTTACATCTTGAGAACTGGCTTTTAACCTTATCAATAATAATAGTTATGTCAAAAATTCAAAAACAAGAGGTCAATATGTCTCAAGTTCTATGGATCGCGATAATTACCCAAATTATCTTTCTATTCGGCGAGATTCCCTTCGCGGGCTATCTGAAAAGTATTGGATTTAGCACAGCTAGTTTATCCCATTTTTCTTTCTGGCTTTTTACTGTAACTCGATTTATAGGTATTACCGGTCAAATCTACCTTTGGAGTTCCACTGAAATTGGTCGAGTTTCAGCTATTATGGGCAGTATTGGTATAATTCTCAATAATCTATTTGGTGTGTATTTACTACACCAGAAAGCTTTATCAATGCCCGATTATGTGGGCATTGTATTGGCAGTAATTAGCGTTATTATTCTGACAAAGTAGAGGTAAACAGGGACTTTCTTATGGCGATTTTGAACTACCCGAAATCACCAGAGAATAATTGCAGATCTGAAGTCTCATCAAAATCATCAGCAATCTTAACTTGTCCCTGCCAAAAACCCGCAACCCTTGGATTCAAAATCTCCAATGACTCATCACAATCTTCACTCATTACTATAGAGCCACAATTTAAATCTGCTATTGGAACTACAGGCTGTTTTTCTCCTTGGGATAAAGGCAAAACCTTTGCCCAAGGGACTCCCTGATGAGTTAGCGTAACTTCAACATGATTTTGGATATCTGACAATAAATCAGCTAAATTATCAGATAAGTAAACAATATCAAAAGTGTTTGATGATATTAATCATTTGTTCAAATCTGTAGGGGCGGTGCCCCGGCGTGCCCGCCCTAGCAATTTGGGGCGATCGCAGGGGGATTGCCCCTACTTATTAACAGCATTATAACTAATAAAAGTTATCCGCTCTACCCCGGAGTCAGCCAAATCAACTGTTTTGATACAAGCGATCGCACTCTCTCCACTTCTAAATCCACATCAGCCAAAATTTCCCCTACGCTTCGGGTTCCCTGGCAAGCTTGCAAAAACTCAAATTCTACTGTTGACAAATCGACCATTTCATAGTTGTAATCTAGAACCTTCTCACTCGGCCAGCCGAACATACAGGCACTACGTTCAGGAATCGCCGCTAGTAAAATGCGATCGTCTGACCAATCAGCCTTCGGTAAGGGCGATCGCCCTAAGAAAAACTCGTAATGGCTCAGTTCCGGGTCTAATAGCTCAATTAGCCGATAACGCTCGCGTTCTGTCAAATCTTGCGCCCTCTCCAGCAACCCCGGTTCTTTCCCTAACAGCCTTTCTAACTGCCAGTACCCCGGATTCGAGAAACCCAAAAAGTCCAACCCAGAGGCATCAATCAACTCAAACAGCGTCTCGATATTGTAGTCAATCTCTTGGGGGTGGACGTACATATCCGCAAAGCACTCGTCCCGCTGATTTTCCATCGCCCAACGTTGCTTTTCATACTTGACAAGACGGTTATTTTCTGGTAAGGATGCAAACAATTGACGACCGACTTTAACACCATCGCGGTAATCTCCACGTCGATCGCCTTGAAGCAGAGCGATCGCCTTTTGCATCAATTGAATTTCCCAGCGGCCCAACTCCGAATACACAAAAATGTGCATCAGGCCACCATTTCTTAACTTAGGAGCCAAAGCTTGAATGCCCCGGATCGGATCTGGTAAGTGGTGGAGAACTCCCACGCAATTAATCAAATCAAACTCACCCTCTAACTGTCCAGCATCGTAGAGGCTAAGGTGATGAAACGCTACCCGTTCGGCACCAGAGCGGCGACAGCGCTCTTTAGCCACCTCCAAAGTACCGCTACTAAGGTCAATTCCCACTACAGACGCTTCAGGGTTGAGATGAACTAAATATTCTGTACTGACCCCACTGCCACATCCAGCATCTAAAATACGAATATCTTGTTTGTCAGGTTTCTGACCCGTGCAAAAGCTATAGGCAGCAGGCCAAAACCAACGCCAATTGTACCCAGGTGGCGGTTCGTCCAATAAAGGCTCTGGTGGGAAGGGGTAAGTATCGTAAAGCCGCCCAACGGCAGCACTAACATCTGGTGTTGTTTCCATAAAGCATTAGAGAATGTGGAGTGGGGGAGTTCTTGAGCGTGGGAGAAGTCCCAGTTAACCGTTAACAGTTAACCATTAACCGTTAACCGTTAACCGTTAATAAAACTTATCATTATTTCTCAGATATGCCCTGTTAAATCTATAAAATAAGTGTCGGCAGGCTTTTTTAAGAAATGAGGGAGATGATCCCGAAACATTTTAATCTGAGAAATAAGTGATTAGGCTAAAACCTCAAGCAAGGGGACAGAAAAAAGTAAAAGGCAAAAATACCTACTTTGACCTTCAACCTTCTTGAACCAGAAAATTAGTCTGGGCAAAAACTGTAACCACTCTCTAATGGAGCGAACAAGATCAAATGACTGTTAAGGCAAGCGGTGGAAGCTCAGTTGCGCGTCCGCAACTATATCAAACTGTACCAGTCGCAACGATTTCGCAAGCAGAACAGCAAGACCGATTTCTAGGACTGGGAGAACTGAAGGAACTACAAAGCTATTTTAGTTCTGGTGCAAAGCGCATAGCGATCTCCGAAGCGCTGACGAAAAACTCCGAATTGATAGTGTCCCGTGCGGCAAACCGGATTTTTGTGGGGGGTTCCCCCTTGGCATTCTTAGAGAAGCCAGCAGAACAAGTAAAAGAGCTCGCAGGAGTCGGTGCAGGCAAAAGTGTCGGCGACGGCATGAAGTTGGGAAATGTCACCTATGTTGAAAGCGGTGGTGGCAACGGATTGTTTGGGGGCTTGGGTTCGCTATTTTCCGGTGGTAGCGGCCCAATTCCATCAGGATTCCAGCCGATTAATGTATCTCGCTACGGCCCTGGCAACATGACGAAATCCCTACGGGATTTATCGTGGTTCTTGCGTTACATCACTTACGCGATCGTTGCTGGCGACCCCAATATCATCGCGGTCAACGTGCGGGGATTGCGGGAAATCATCGAAAACGCCTGTTCAACGGCGGCGACGATTGTGGCAATGCAAGAAATGAAGGCAGCAGCCTTGGGGTATTTTACTAAGGATCAGGATGCGATCGCGATCGTCGGGCAATACTTCGACGTAGCCATCACCGAATTCAAAGCCCCCACACCTTCTAACAAAGTGCGTCAGCGCGAGAGCAATGACCAGCAAGGTCTGGAACTGCCCCAAATTTACTTCATTGCAGCCGAGCGCAGGCAGAAATTTGTAATGAAGACGGGTCTTTCGAGCTCAGAAAAGCAAGAAATCGTCAGAGCCGCTTACCGCCAAGTCTTCGAGCGCGACATTACCCGTGCTTACAGCCAAAGCGTTTCCGACCTCGAATCCAAGGTCAAAAACGGCGAAATCTCGATGAAAGAGTTTATTCGCCGCATCGGTAATTCTCCGCTGTACCGCAAGCAATTCTACGATCGCTTCGTCAATTCCCGCGCCGTAGAACTGGCAGCCCGCCACTTCCTCGGTCGGGGTCTGAGTTCCCGCGAAGAATTCAGCAAATACTTCGCGATCGTTTCTAAAGGTGGTTTGCGAGCTCTAGTAGACGCAATGGTAGACTCCCAAGAATACTCCGACTACTTCGGCGAAGAAACCGTCCCTTACCTCAGAGGTCTGGGTCAAGAAGCGCAGGAATGTCGCAACTGGGGGCCGCAGATTGACCTGTTCAACTACAGCGCACCATTCCGCAAAGTTCCGCAATTCATCACCCTGTTTGCGGACTACAACCAACCGCTGCGCGACCAGCACGTTTACGGTGTGGGTAATGACCCGCTAGAAATTCAGTTCGGCGCGATTTTCCCCAAAGAAACTCGCAACCCCAAAAATCGGCCCGCTCCTTTTGGTAAGGACACCCGCCGCATCTTAATTCGTCAAGGCCCAGGCATTGACAACCAATTAAGCAACCCCGCAGCACGGGGCAAAGCTCCCGGAACTCTCGGGCCCAAGGTGTTCAAACTTGACCAACTTCCAGGGGGTTACATTGCTCCTAAGAAAGGTTTCCGCACGAGCACTGCTACGGCAAACCCAGGAGGAACCAGTGTTTCCTTTACGGAAAGTTCAACTCAAGCAGTGATTCGGGCAGCTTATTTGCAAGTGTTCGGTCGCGATGTGTTCGATGGCCAACGCCAAAAAGTGGCTGAAATCAAGCTGGAAAACGGCGACATCACCATGCGGGAGTTTATTCGGATGTTGGCTAAGTCCGATGTCTTCCGTAAAATGTACTGGACTTCGCTTTATGTTTGTAAAGCGATCGAGTATATTCACCGTAGACTTTTGGGCCGTCCTACCTACGGTCGCTCCGAGATGAATGCTTACTTTGACATCTGTTCTAAGAAGGGTTTTTATGCTCTGGTTGATGCAATTATCGACAGCTTGGAGTATAACGAAGCCTTCGGGGAAGATACAGTGCCTTATGAGCGTTATCTGACTCCGGCCGGTTTGTCTCAACGGACCATGAGAGTTGGTTCGATTGCAGATAAGAATCTGAAAGTCGAGGTTGAAGAAACCCCGCGCTTTGTGGAACTTGGTACTGTGTCGATGGCACGAGGCGATATCGAACTTCAGTCTCGGATTTCCCAAGGGGTGAACAAGCGGCGCGAGCAAACTAAGGTATTCAAGCTGACGACTGTTACTGACAAGGTGGCTTTGAATACTTTAATTCAAGCTGCTTACCGTCAGATTTTCGAGCGCGATTTGAATCCCTACATTGTGAAGAATGAATTCACAGCGCTGGAAAGCAAGCTTGGTAACAATGAAATCAATCTTAAGGAGTTTATTGAGGCTTTAGGTTGCTCAAATCTGTATATCAAGCAGTTTTACGCACCTTATCCCAATACTAAGGTGATTGAGTTGGGTACGAAGCATTTCTTAGGTCGTGCTCCTCGCAATCAGGCAGAAATTCGGGTTTACAACCAAATCCTTGCTAGCCAAGGCATTAAGGGTTTTATTGGCGCAATGGTGAACAGCGTGGAGTATGCAGAAGTGTTTGGGGAGGATACGGTTCCTTATCGCCGCTTTCCGACCTTACCTGCTGCTAACTTCCCGAATACGGAACGGCTGTATAACCAGTTGACTAAGCAGAATGATGATTTGGTGGTGCCCAGTTTTGAACCTGTGGCTTTGATTGACAGAAGCTGAGGCGATTTAAGGTTTTAAATAGGATTCAATTTAGAATCTTAAATTGGGTGAGGGCAGGTAATTTTACCTGCCCTTTTTTATTATTTCAGGACTTACGCTCATGGCCCTAGAAACCGGGTTTTTGAGAGAATCTGTGGGTCAGGGCGAAGTATTTTCGTCAAAAAACCCGGTTTCTTTGGTTGGGTGCGTAAATCTTATATTTTTTAAACCTCTTTAATGTCAAGCAGTACATGAGTCGGATCGACCCCGATCCTTTTTAATTTCGGCTATCCGCACTCAAATCAGCCGCCCGATCCGAGAACATTGGCGCTACTCCTCCGTCATCTATCTTAAGGAAGGCGCGATCGGCTTCTACTTCGGCTTCTACTTTTAAACCGCTTAGTGATGTCAGTGTTACCTTAAGAGTAATATCAAAGTCCTCTCAATTAAACATTGAACATGGTAAGGGTAAGGACACACTATTGCTGTATCCCTACCGATTTGATGTGCAATCAAAGGGATTTGATAGAATATCTCGCTCTGTCATACTTTGCTAAGGCCTAGATAATTTTTGAGGGGTATAACCCCACATCCTCCAGCTAATATTTTGTGATAGATAATTCCCGGTCAGAAAACACTTTCAGGGTGGCTAAGAATAGTTCATAGTAGAGGCATGAATGCCAACAAGCGGAGTTTTGGGGTGCAAATTAAGATTGTAGATCGAGTGAGCGATCTGAGCATCAATTTCTAGATCTTTTCTGTTTAGTACAATAAGTGAATGAATAAAGTATCAGAGCAGAATCTTTTATCTGAGTTAACAGGAATGGAATTAGATTTAGATAGATTTTATAGCGCGTGCAACCCCAGCTATACCCTCCAAGTGGCGAAAGCCGAGGATCGACAATATTACATCGATTTCTCCTCAGTACGCGGCGGCAAAATAATTGAGGAATTGGAGAGAACAATCGTCCGCCTCTCTCCCAATGAGGCAACTTGCCAACTATTTACTGGACAGATAGGCTCTGGTAAATCTACTGAATTGCTGCGATTACACGCAGAATTAGAACAGCAGGGATTTCACGTAGTCTACTTTGAGTCTAGCAAAGACTTAGACATGGCGGATGTCGATATCACCGACATTTTATTGAGCGTTACTCGTCAGGTCAGCGAAAGCCTTGAAAAGAGAAAAATCAAACTGCAACCCACTGGTTTTAAAGCTTTACTCAGAGGCGTAGCAGACGTTTTTCAAACTCAGATAGATGTAAAAGCGGAAGCTAACTTGCCAGGAATTGGTCAAATGACTGCGGGTACTGATGGCGAATTTTCTCTAGCATTAGGAATTGGTAAAATTACTGCCAAAGCTAAAGATGCTCCCAATCTTCGCTCTGAGTTGAGGCAATATCTAGAACCGCGAACTAATGTAATTTTAGAAGCTCTTAATAAAGAGCTACTAGAACCGGCCACCAAGCAACTCAAAGAACAAGGAAAAAAAGGACTTGTTGTCATTATCGATAATCTCGATCGCATACATATATCTGCAAAACCCAGCGGACGACTTCAACCAGAATATCTGTTTGTAGACCGGGGCGAACAGTTAAAAAGATTGAATTGTCACGTAGTTTATACAATTCCCTTGGGGCTAATTTTCTCTAATGATTTGTTGCAGTTAACAAATCGATTTGGAATAGATCCGAAGGTATTGCCAATGGTGCCGGTGCAGTTACGGGATGGTAGCCAATGCGAAGAGGGTATCGAATTGCTAAGGCAAATGGTACTAGCTCGTGCTTTTCCTACTGTGGAATCTCAGCAGCGTTCGGCTTTAATTCCCAAGGTTTTTGAGAGTCCTGAAACTCTAGATAGACTGTGCCGTGTTAGTGGGGGTCACGTTCGTAATTTGCTTCAGTTGCTCTACAGTTGTCTTCAGAGAGAAGAGCCGCCGATCTCGCGGAGGACTTTAGAAAATGTCATTATTCAGCGGCGGCATCAGTTAACTTTAGCAATTGAGGCTGATGAGTGGGAATTGCTGCGGCAAGTAGCGGCTCTCAAAATCGTGACTGGTGAAACAAAATACCAAACTCTATTACGCAGTCTGTGGGTGTTTGAATACCGTTATGGGGAGGATTATTGGTTTGAGATTAACCCCATCTTGGCTGATGCGAAAGAATTTAAAGTTTAGGGTAATTGATAATTGGTAATTGGTAATGGCTAATGGCTAATGGCTAATGGCTAATGGCAATGGCTAATTGAGGAAAAAGCCTCCCCTGCTCCCCATCTTTCCCTAATTCCTAGTCCCTAGCCCCTTCTGATTACGGGGTCTGAGCAGAGAAACCGGGTTTTTTACCGATTTGTGGGCCGCAACGAAGTATTAACGATGCCACTCGATTTTGATATCACTTAATTCTTTCATTTACCCTTGAATCGATTGCAGCGGACTATTGTCCGCTGCAAGTTCCCTAATTACTTTTGACAGCATTTAGTTAGAACAATATACTTACTATATTATGATGAACGAGATCAATAAGTCAATAGGTTTACAAAAGTTTTTATAAAAAATCTGGTTAAATTTAGACTCTAAAAACTTGTACAATGACCTGGAAGAAGTAGTAGTTATTTTCCCGCACTTCTCCCGATGTATTTTTGCTGAAAAAAATGATTAAAGGTACAACTAAGCTACTAGGAGTAATAGGTCATCCTATTGAACACTCACTGTCCCCAGTGATGCACAATGCGGCTCTTTCCCATCTAGGATTGGATATCGTTTACCTGGCTTTTCCTGTGAAACCAGAAGATTTAAACGTTGCCATTTCAGGATTTGCGGCGGTTGACCTTTTGGGATTTAGCATCACGATTCCTCACAAACAAGGGATCTTACCTTTACTTTCTGAAGTTTCGCCAGTGGCGATCGCAGTTGGTGCAGTCAATACTGTCTACCGTACTGCAAATGGTTGGGGTGGTACAAATACTGATGTTCGAGGATTTCTCGCGCCACTGCGATCGCTATCCTTAAACACTGGTAGCAAACAGGATTGGAGTCAAAAAGTAGCTGTAATTTTAGGTAGCGGTGGCGCTGCGAGAGCGGTTGTGGCTGGGTGCGCTGAGTTAGAGTGTGCGGAGATTCATGTTGTTGGTCGTAGCGAACAGAAATTAACTGAATTTCAGCAAAGTTGGGTAAATTCGCCCCTGGCTGTAAATTTGCTGACTCATACTTGGGAAGAGCTGCCAATGCTCATCTCAAAAGCAGATTTACTGGTAAATGCTACACCAATCGGGATGTATCCGCGTGGAGATGAGTCACCTGTCGCTCTGAGTGCGATCGAGCGATTGTCAGAAGGTGCGATCGCCTACGACTTGATTTATACTCCCAATCCTACTCTGTTTCTCAAACAAGCACAGGAAAGAGGTGCGATCGCCATTGACGGCTTAGAAATGTTAGTACAACAGGGAGCCGCAGCGTTAGAAATCTGGTTACAGCAACCTATTCCAGTAGATGTAATGCGCCAGTCTTTGCGGCATCATTTAGGTTTATAGGAATTGTTAACTGTTAACTGTTAACTGTTAATTGTTAATTGTTAACTGTTAATTGTTAACTGTTAATTGGTAATATCATACTTGGTTACAATTTATATTGCATAAGGGTAATAAGGTGTCATTGCGAACGAAGTGAAGCAATCTCAATCCCTTGGGATTGCTTCACTTCGTTCGCAATGACAAGACGGATGTTACCGGTTGTTCTTAACTAAGTTTTTCTTCCCCTTCTTCCTTCTTCCTTCTTCCTTCTTCCTTCTTCTTAAACATTCAAGCTTGCTGATATAACCCATACCAATGCCGAACAGCTAACCAAACAACAGATAACAACGCAGCTAAACTAAGAGTGATACCGCTATAAGGAACTAACAAACCTAAAACGGGCAAAATTCCTCCGGCAATAGTCGCAATCACCGCCGCGAATCTGGCATGATTAATCTTACCCAACCCCCAAACCATTGCTAATAAAATCAGCGAAATTGCACTCCAAGCAAGTTTAGCATCTATAACCCGGCTCAGATATGTTAAAGAGAGGATACAAGCAAAGAAAATACCAGCCGATATCGCCACATCTCTTAAACTCATTGGCACAGACAAATAAAGCAATCCCAACCACCACAAAAATAGTGCAGGTGCTAATAACAACAATCGAGGTAAAATCCCAGTATTCCGAATCGGGCCAACAGAGGTAAAAACCCCAAAAGGATTGAGAACAGAAACATTATCATCAAATTTCCACGTAAACCGAGTTCCCCTACCCTCAACTTTACTTTCAGTAGGAACAATCCCGCTCGCAAAATCAGCATTTGGAAAATCTGCTAGAGCGCTCAAGCTAAAATTAGAAAGCAATTGCCCACTAGCATTGTAAACCCAGCGCGGCCCACCTTGAGCTTGATAAGTAACTTTAAATTTGGTTTCTTCCCCCGCAGCAAGTCGCAGGGGAAAACCATAATCACCTGGATTTACAGGTATTAAACGATTGCCATCTCTCTCAACTTTTAAATTTTGCAATAATTTGTAGCCATAAGGCGGCTGTACTTCAAAGAAAAAATCTTGAGCTTCACCTAATTTGTTGATAACTTGGTAGTCAGCATTAAAATTTGCCTGATAGATCGCTCTTGTCGTTGAGGGGTCAGTTGTTTGATTTAAGTTGACGTTAATTTGAGAACCCGCTAGAGTCATGAAACGATTAACTTTTCGTGTGGCTTGCACTCGGACTATTTTACCTTCAACTTGGGTATCATAACTATAGGGTTCTTCGATGACGTAGCGGATTTGTGGAGCAGATTGTTCTAAGCGATCGCCAGCGACACTATCCGCAACTTTTGTTACTCTTGCTTGTTCCCAATGGTGATAACGATTGCTGAGAGTAGCAGAAAGGAAAAATCCGCCGCTAACTAGAATCAAAATTAAGATCGAGTGTTGCAAACCTCGTAACAAAGCTGAGTAGCGGACAACCCACTCGCCAAGGAAAATAGTGCGATCGGGTTCCTGGTTGCGGAGGGCAAAACTCAAAAGTGCGATCGCAATCCCTAATGCAGCGACGAGAAGACCTAAGTTAAATGATAACTTGAGAATTTGGTTGCCAAATTCTATCAATTCATTGGGATGAGTGAGATCCGGGAGGTTGGGAATGCCTTGGGCTATTAGCCACATAAAGATAAAGTTAAAAGACAACAGGATATCTTACAGTTGCCTAGAGTAAAATTCCTGATAAATGTAACGCCGCCATCTTGCCGGTATCTTGACCATCGGGACGGCGGCGTTATCATTCACTCTAGTTAATTGCTGCAACGCTGTAACTGCCAAAAATTTTCAGAGTTTCAGTGTAGGTAGCTAACTCTTGCATAGCCGATTTTGCTTCGGCATCCTCAATATTACATTCTAAGTCCATAAAGAAAACATATTCACCAAGCGATCGCTTAGTAGGGCGAGATTCAATCCGACTCAAATTAATTCCTCGACTGGCAAAAACTTGCAAGGGTTTTAGCAGCGTTCCCGGCACATTCGCTGGTACGCTAAAAGCTAAGGATGTATGAGAACAATTAGATGAAGGGTGAATACCCGGTACTGATTTATCGCCCCTACTTAGTACCCAAAATCGGGTATAGTTATCAGGATGATCGTTAATCGGATGAGCTAAAACTGGTAAATTGTAAAGCTCAGCCGCTCGTACAGAGGAAATCACCGCAGCAGTGCGATCGTCAAGGCGATCGAATGCTACTGTAGTTGAACTCGCAGAAATTAAATGCGCCAAGGGGATAAACTTTTCCAACCATTTCTGGCATTGAGCTAACGCTTGCGGGTGAGAGTATACTGTTTTAATCTCGCTAAAACTTTCAGCACGGGATACAAGTGCGTGGGAAATAGGCATTACTAAAGCGTGTTGAATTCGGAGAATATCTAACCGCCACAACGTATCTAGTGTTACTGTCACGCTACCTTCTATAGAGTTTTCCACTGGGACAACTGCTAACTGAGCCCCCCCTGTGGCCGATGCTTCTATTGCCTGCGAAATGGTTGAATAAGGACATAATAGGCATTCAGCTCCCGACTGACTCAACCACCTGATATAAGCTAGAGCAGCCGTTTCTGCATTAGTACCTGCGGGGCCGAGATGTGCGACGGATATAGTCATACAGTGCAATACAGCGTTACAACTCTTTACTTAAAATTCATCAATCAGAAATTATGATGATGAGATTGCTAATTACCCGAAAACCCTTTATCGCTTAGTTTGGCGAAATTAACACTGCTCAGTATCTAGTCTAAGTTATCTTAATGAGTGTTAAGCTTTATTAAGAGCGCCGGACAAAACCTCTACTTTTACATCCTCTCATGCACATACGATTTAATGCTTCTCAATCCGTTGAAATTCCCGTTCCCCAGGAGCGGGTTCCCATTCAGCATTACTTGCGTCAACCCAAGCGGTTGGTGAATGCTCTAGTAGATCGGAGTCGCCTGGAGCAACTGAGCGAGGATTCTTTCCGGCTAAAGATGCGACCTTTGGACTTTATGATGGTTAGCATTCAACCCACTGTAGACTTAAAAGTGTGGGCGCAGCCAGACGGAGCAATTAATTTAAAATCTATAGGTTGCCAAATTCGGGGAGTAGAATACATTAACCAGCGTTTTGCACTGAATCTAAAAGGGCAACTTTCTCCCTATCAAAACAAGGGAGCAACATATTTGATCGGAAAAGCAGATTTAGAGGTGCAGGTAGAATTACCACCGCCTTTTTGGTTAACACCACAACCGATTTTAGAAGCAACGGGGAACGGCTTGCTTAAAAGTGTATTGTTGACAGTGAAACAACGCTTAATGCACCAGTTATTATTAGATTATCAACGCTGGGCTGGAAATAA
The DNA here is from genome assembly GCF_028330895.1 of Kamptonema animale CS-326. NCBI lineage: Bacteria > Bacillati > Cyanobacteriota > Cyanophyceae > Oscillatoriales > Microcoleaceae > Kamptonema > Kamptonema animale. The sequence continues at coordinate 24,820 of NZ_JAQMUA010000400.1, forward strand.
ACCAGAGATGTTAGTGGGCGATCGGACGCAAATATTGTCTGTAGAAGGTCAAACCGGATGGTAGTATCTAACTCTGGCTTTAGTTGAGAAATAAAAATTAATTAAATAATTTACTTAAAAGTATGTTATTGGGCTGGAGTGTCTAGACCAGTAACATACAAAGCTTATATAATTTAATTTTTATTCCTTGGGTGTATTTATAGCCAAAGGCAGCTATGCTGAAGATAGAAAAGAATCTTTAGCAATGGTTTCAGTAGTCAATAGCTTCATAACCACCAAGGGGATTGCTATATCTGGGGTTAAGTCTTACAAAAACTATGCGATCGGACGTAATGTCAGGGACTCAGGGCTGAAGCCACTGAGCTTGTAAGAGCAATGCTCAAAACAAGCTGTTCTGACCAGTCTAAGTAAATTTACTCCGTTATTTAGGTCACGACACCGGACAATGCGACGCTAGTTTTCCGCTCTGTCGGTAGTAATTAAACAGTTCTAAAGTCACTGGAACAGTGTTGCTACCCTCACAAGCCTACATAACATTGACGAAGCGAACGTTACCCCGCAAGGGAGGACTGAAAAATGTCTAATTTTGTTTTTGTTTTAGATACCCAGAAACGGCCAATTAATCCAATACAACCAGGATTAGCTCGTAAGTTATTAACCTCTGGTAAAGCGGTAGTGTTCAGAAGATATCCGTTTACCATAATTCTTAACGAAAATGTGATAGCAACTCCAGAACCAATCACCCTAAAAATAGACCCCGGTTCTAAAACAACTGGTATAGCCTTATTGCAAGGAGAAAAAGTTATTTGGGGTGCTGAACTAACCCATAGAGGTCAGGCAATTAAAGCAAGTTTGGAATCTCGTCGCTCACTTCGTAGAGGAAGGAGAAACCGCCATACTCGTTATCGTCAAGCCAGATTTCTAAACCGGAAACGCCCTAAAGGTTGGTTAGCGCCAAGTTTGCAACATCGGGTTGAAACCACCTTGACTTGGGTAAAAAGACTAATCAAACTTGCACCTATTAGCTCAATTGTTCAAGAGTTAGTCAGGTTTGATTTGCAACAGTTAGAAAATCCAGAGATTTGCGGCGTTGAATATCAACAGGGAGAATTGCTTGGCTACGAAGTTAGAGAATATTTGCTTAATAAATGGGAGCGAAAATGCGCTTACTGCGGCGTTGCAAATGTACCGTTACAAGTTGAGCATATTCACCCCAAAACAAAGGGTGGCACTAACCGCATCTCTAATCTTTGCCTTGCTTGCGAAAAGTGTAATACAAAAAAAGGCACTCAGAGTATTGAGAAGTTTCTAGCTAAAAAGCCAGATATTTTGAAGCGCATTTTGTCTCAAGCAAAACGACCTCTCAAGGATGCAGCAGCAGTTAACTCAACTCGCTGGGGATTATTTAATCGACTGAAGGAAACTGGTTTACCTGTTTCTACTGGTAGTGGCGGTTTAACTAAATTCAATCGAACTCGATTGAATTTGCCTAAAACCCATTGGATTGACGCTGCTTGTGTGGGACAAATTGACTCGGTTAACCTATTAACAAATCAACCATTGTTAATTAAAACTATGGGTCACGGGACACGCCAAATGTGCCGTACTGACAAGTTTGGATTCCCGTCTCGCTATGTTCCCAGGCTTAAATTTATCAAGGGTTTCCAAACGGGTGACATTGTGAAAGCAGTTGTCACTTCCGGGAAGAAAATCGGCACTTATGTCGGGCGTGTTGCCATCAGAACTTCCGGGTCTTTCAATATTTCTGTACCTGAATTGGTGTCGGGGATTAATTACAAATACTGCAAAACTGTCCATAAAAAGGATGGTTACAGCTACACATTTTGAAGATTCACGGTGGTTAAAACCACCCGCGTCGTTTCCCTATAAGGGTTAAAGCCTCGCTCGTTTCCCACTTACCGAGTTTTTTTATGACACAATTACTGATGCCCTATAAAAAAAACGCTATCAAAAAAAAATCTGCAAAATTCCGCTGGTTCGACGGTACGATGGCCCTGATCGCCTTAGTGGATTTCAGCTTAGTATTATTTGACTTTAGTTATATCTCTTGGCGGGATTTCTACTTCCGCCAATTTCCCGCGATTACTCAAATTTACGATCCCTATAAAGGAATTGAACCTAACAGAGAAACCCAGAAATATTTAAACACTGTTAATGCCTTAGAAGCTCAAATCTTGCAAACAGGAACTAACTCTTCTGAAGTAAGCAGCTTATTAGAGCAACTTCGTAGCGAAAGCGTGGAAATGGTTAATCAAAATCCTTTTGCAGTAGCCAACAAGAGTGGAACTCTGGAAAAGATCAAAAATCGAATGCGGAATCGGATTCCCAATCCAGAAGACTCTTCCAAAGAAGCATTCAGAAGATTTTGGAGCAGCGAGTATTTAAATACAAGGGGTTGGCCCCAGGAAATCCAATGGTTCAAAAGGGAAATAAAACCTTTAATTGCGACTAATTATTATCGTGGAATTGGCGAAAATGGCGAAGTTATTGAACGGTTTTGGAAAATAGATCGCTGGTTTATCCTGATATTTGGTTTAGAGTTTCTAGGTCGAACATTTTTCCTCAGTCGCCGCTATGCCGGTTTGACATGGCGAGAAGCAATGCTTTGGCGGTGGTACGATATTTTGCTGTTACTTCCTTTCTGGCGGCTGCTGCGCGTTATTCCAGTTATAATGCGCTTGAATCAAGCAAAGTTGCCGGATCTTGAACCTTTACGAACTGTAATCACCCGCGTTTTTATTGGTAGTTTTGCACAGGAACTAACGGAAGTTGTGGTGATTCAAATTATCAATCAGATGCAAGGCTCGATTCGTTCTGGGGAGTTTGCGAAACAGTTATTTCAATCGCAGAAACAGCGCTATAAGGATATTAACGATATTAATGAAATAGAAACGATCGCTACTCGCTTAGTGCAAGTAACTGTTTACAAAGTTCTTCCTCAACTTCAGCCAGATTTAGAAGCGTTGTTGCGGCATAGTATAGAAAGTACGCTTAAACAATCCCCCGTTTATCAAGGATTGCAGCAAGTACCGGGATTAGGAAATTTACCAGAAAAGCTAGCGGAACAGTTAGTTGGAGAGCTATCTAAATTAGCAGCATTTGGGCCTCAAAACGCTTACGAAGCGTTTAAAGCGGCCGCAGACGATCCTGTAGGTACTCAACTTTCTAATCAGCTAGTGCAGCATTTTGGTAAGGCTTTGGGAAGCGAATTACAACAACAGCAAACTTTGCAGGAAATTCAATTACTGTTGTCAGATTTCTTAGAGGAGGTGAAGATTAATTATGTTAAGCAGTTAAGTGAGGAAGATTTTCAGAAAATATTGGCGGAAACTAAGCAATTGCACCAAGCTAATCAAAGGTAGTGGAGTGTTAGATATGGTGCGATCGCCCTTAGTTTACGCAAAAGAGCGATCGCTCACCTTTATCTGATTATGGTACACATTCAAATCGGGTGAAATATCACCAGCTAGCGATCGCGACAAACCAAGCATTAACCTAAAAACGGAGAGGGTGGGATTTGAACCCACGGAACCTTTCAGTTCACTTGATTTCAAGTCAAGCGCATTCGACCACTCTGCCACCTCTCCAGGCGCATCCACTTTATCATATCAGAACACCTCACCATTAACAAACAACTTGCACCATCGGATCGATCCGCCGATATAAAATCTGTTCCAAGGCGACAGCGAAATCATCCCCAACCCAAACCAGAGAAACCTCCGACACTATCCCCCCTTCCAGCAACACCACCGAAAAATTCCGCAGTCGAGTCCTCTCCTCTTCCACAATTCGGGGTACTCTCGCCGCATTCAAATACACCGTCCCCTCAGCGCTTACCTCTACCGACTTCCGCAAAACCTTCTTTGTGTGGCGCAGGTTGTGGTGCATATGACCAAATGTCACCAGCGGAATCTGCTTCCCAGCAGCGCGAGTTTGGGCGATCGCATCTCCAAAATCTGGATCGCCAAAATCCCCCCCTAACGGCTTCCAATCTCTCCCACAGGGATCTTCCGGCGCATCTCCCAAACCAGTTGGCCCAGTGTGACCCAAAAAAATCACGCTTTCACAATCCGCCTCAGCCGCAGCCGCAGCAATCCGCCGCGTAGACTCTGCAAAATTCTCCACCCCAAACCACTCACTGTAAAAATCTGGATACTTCCAATCCGGCCCTCCCCAAGTAAAGGGCCGACCCCCTACCACCGTCACACCCAACTCTGGAAAGTCTCGCTTTCCATACCCAACATGAGCTTCTCCCATTAAATCTAACTGCTGCTGCACCCGATTTTCCTGCTGGCGATCGTAAGGACACTGACTTCTACCCCACTCCGTCGCCGTGTACCAAGCATCGTGATTGCCAAAAACCGCCGCCTTGGGAATATCCAAAGATGCGATCGCCTGTACTACCTCCAGCGACTCATTCCCAAAATCCCCCACAAACAACACCAAATCAACACCTAGATGCTTCAGAGCAACCCCATCCTCAGCTTCCCACTGATCGTGAACGTCCCCCACCACCACAATTTTGATAACCTTAGCTTCATTCATCTGATTCACCATATGCGATCGCTCTCTAGCCCCTTATTAATCCCCTTATTAATCCAGCATAGGAAACCCAGAGCAATTTTTGTACTCCCCCGGTAAGGAAGAGAATTAAAAATTAAAAATTAAAAATTAAAAAATATCAATTTTAATTTTTTTAGCCTCACAGCCATTTTTGGTGAATTCAACTATAATTCAAATACACTTTATTCAGCCCCAACTCACCCCCTAAAGGTTACTACTGTGTTTACCATCGCCGCAACTCAGCCAAATACTCTCATTCCCAGACTACCTCACGACTTGTTTGCAGCCATTAACACCCTCAAACAAGAACTAAACGCCGTCATCCTCGCTCATTATTACCAAGATCCAGACATTCAAGACATAGCAGACTACATCGGCGACTCCCTAGAACTTTCCCGCAAAGCTGCTAATACTAACGCCGATGTGATCGTCTTTGCCGGCGTTCACTTCATGGCAGAAACAGCCAAAATTCTTAATCCGAATAAACTCGTATTACTCCCTGATTTAAATGCAGGTTGTTCCCTAGCTGATAGTTGCCCTCCCGATGCTTTTGCCGCATTTAAAGCCGAACATCCCGACCATTTAGTAATTTCTTACATTAATTGTACAGCCGCAATCAAGGCAATGAGCGACATTATTTGTACAAGTTCTAATTCTGTCAAAATTGTCAACCAAATCCCCAAAAATCAACCGATTATTTTCGGGCCAGACCGCAATCTTGGTCGCTACGTTTCCGAACAAACAGGTAGAGAAATGGTACTCTGGCAAGGCGCTTGTATGGTTCACGAAATCTTCTCAGAAAAGAAGATAGTCCAGCTCAAAATCGAACACCCCGAAGCCGAAGTAATTGCTCATCCAGAATGCGAACCGCCAGTTTTACGCCATGCTAATTATATCGGTTCGACAACGGCATTACTTAAATATTCTCAATCGAGTCTCAGTCAAGCTTTCATTGTTGCGACTGAACCGGGAATTATTCACCAAATGCAGAAAGAATCTCCAGAAAAACAATTCATTCCCGCTCCTCCGACTAATAATTGTGCTTGCAATGAATGTCCGCACATGAGATTAAATACTTTAGAAAAATTGTATCTGGCTATGAAAAATCGCACTCCTGAGATTACCTTAGCTGCTGATATCCAAGCAGCAGCTTTACGACCAATTCAGCGGATGTTGGAAATGAGCGTGTAAAATATATAAAGTTTACAGGGGCTAAATATCCTTTACCCCTAACAAGATTAAATTTTTCCAAAATCCAATAAACTATAGAGTCCGCGTAGGTGTTCGCTGAGCTTGTCGAAGTGCGGACTTTGATTGTGTGCCCGCGTTGCTGCGCGATTTCAATCGCCCTCATAATTTACTCCTAAAGGCGAGTACAATGAAAGAAAAGTTAATCGTTTTTACCCGCTATCCCGAAGCAGGTAAAACTAAAACTCGGCTGATTCCAGTGCTAGGAAAAGAAGGTGCGGCAAAACTTCATCAACAACTGACTGAAGGCACTATTTCCCAAGCTAAGCAACTCAAAAATACTCGCCAACTTTTTGTAGAAGTTTACTTCACAGGAGGTAGCCAGGAACTCATGGAAGCGTGGCTGGGAAATGATATTTTTTACCAAAATCAGGTGACAGGTGATTTGGGTCTAAAAATGGCGGCTGCATTTGAGATGTCTTTTAATTCTGGTGTTGAGAAAGTTGTGCTTATTGGTACTGATTGTCCAGGTTTGAACGCTGATTTAATGGCAAAAGCTTTTAACGAACTTGAAGGTCAAGACTTGGTGCTGGGCCCAGCTTTAGATGGAGGTTATTATCTGATTGGTTTGCGGAGGTTTGTACCAGAAATTTTCATGGGTATTAACTGGGGAACGGCTGAGGTTTTGGCCCAGAGTGTCGCGATCGCACATAATCTCAAATTAGCCATTGCTTATCTTTCCCCACTCGCTGACATTGATCGGCCGGAGGATCTTTCAATCTTGGATTTTGGATATTAGGCTATTACATAAATATTGGCTGATCGTAATGGATGCCAAGCTAAAGTTAGCACAATATTTAATTGTAAATATTTGTAAAAATGCTTGTGTTGGTAAACGGAACATCATAATATAGTAATTGTATTTGTCTGCCTAAAGCTGGTTATCAGTGGGTGGTTGACAGCGCTTGGGACAATCGTCCCAGGCGCGAGGAAAATCGAAAATGACCATCCATCGTATAGAAAAGTTGTAAGAATGGTTGTGCTGGCAAGCAATTAGTAATTGAGTCGCACCCTCGACTAATTGCCGAGGGACGATCGCGCCTTATTTCACTTACAATTATTCCCAATCATCTTCGCACTTGTCAATCAGACATAATATAATAGCAACGGCAACCGCAATTCCTAACGAGGGACACCATTGGTAAATTGCCAGAATACCGCAAGTGAGTTCTAAAGCTTTTTCGAGGTAGTTGAAGTTATTCATGGAAGTACCTTTAGGGACACTTCTATAAAAACGTGGGGTTGACGGACATTTGGGGTTAAAAATATCTCAATTTGTCTGACTTTTGACTGAAAGATGACTGAGTTGTGTGGGTATTGCTAGGACTTACACAGGGAGTCCCAGAAACCGGGTTTTTGAGAGAATCTGTGGGTAACAACGAAGTATTTCCGTCAAAAAACCCGGTTTCTTTGGTTGGGTGCGTAAGTCCTGATTACACAGAATTTCGGTATGATTACGATCAATATTCGCTGATTTTCTATGTCGCGATCGCTCAAAGTTGCCCCAGAGTACATCGAAAAAGTAAAACAAGCTGTCCAACGCAATAGTTTTCCTAGCCAAAATGTTTTGGCAACAGAATTAGAAATGTCTAGAGATACCGTTAGAAAGTTCCTCAACGGCATATCTATTGATTATCTTAATTTTGTCGAAATTAGCGAAAAACTAGGCTTAGACTGGCAGAAAATAGCCTTTAAAGAAGAAATTACACCTCCGCCACCCTCACCTTTTATCATTGGTACTCCCATCACCCAACCGCGCTACTTTTTCGGGCGACAGCGAGAACTAAAACGCATATTCGACTTACTAAAACGCCATCCCCTGCAAAATGCTGCCATTATCGGTAAACGGCGTAGCGGCAAAACTTCTCTGCTGCATTACTTGAAAAACATTACCACCACGCCAGCAACACAGTTGCGCGTCAACCAAAAATCTGACTGGTTGGCGCATCCAGAGAATTACTGCTGGATATTCGTAGACTTGCAAGATGCGAGAATGCAGAGTCGGGAGGGATTTTTAGGCTATATATTAGAATGTTTGGAAATGCCAATACCTAATCCTTGTAATTTGGATAAATTCATGGATGTGGTTAGCGGTAAATTGCAGAAACCTACAGTTATCTTACTCGATGAAATTGGCGTAGGATTGCAACGCTGTCCAGAATTAGATGATACTTTTTGGGAGAGTTTGCGTTCTTTGGCAACTAACTATACTCAAGGTAATTTAGCCTTTGTCTTGGCCACCCCTGAATCACCCATAGAATTAGCGCGTCACACCGGACATACTTCGCCATTTTTTAATATTTTCGGCTATAGCGCGACGTTGGGAGTCTTGACAGAGTTAGAAGCGCGGGAATTAATAGCTAGTTCGCCGATACCTTTTGCTGAGGATGATATAGAGTGGATTTTAAGTCAAAGTAGATGCTGGCCGATTTTGTTGCAAATCCTTTGTCGAGAAAGATTATTTACTTTGGAAGATGGGGAAATTGGCAATAATTGGCGGGAAGAAGGATTACAACAGATACAGCCTTTTATAGATTTATTGGAAAAACCGGGCGGTTGAAACCGCATCTACACAGACAAAACCCGCCTGCGCGGGTTAAACCTCATTTTTTTAGTCCGCGTAGGCGGACTTGGTTTGTGTAGCCGCGATTTCCAATCGCCGGGGTTATTTGCCATGATTATACTCGATACCCAATTAATCGATTAAATCTGATTCAGTTGGTTCGCCAGGAAAAAAATCTTTTTCTAATATCTGCTCTAAATTGTAACAGCATTCTTGAGGAAAACAACTTTTATCTAAGGAAGTTTCCCGAATAGCTAAATCCAGCGCATCGCTGTAAATTTCCACCATCGCATCGTCCAAGTAAAGTTTTAAACTAGGGCTTTCTTTGATAAGTTTCTTAATTTGATAACGTTGTTCATAAATAGTATTCGACCAACTCCGAGAACGCTTACCAGATTGATATTCCCATTTCAGCAGATGCCCGATTAAAACTCTTAAGCGGTTACTCAACTCTCTGCGGTCTTGTCTCCCCAAAGATTCAATCTCCTCAACTAAATTCGGAACATCTAAACTATCCCACGCACCCTCTCGCAAAAGTTTACCTTGCTTAACAGTCCAAGCATAGAAATCGGCTTCGTACAAATCAGCAGATTTAGAGACATTTAATTGAGTTTGGGTCATAGCTCTAGCCTTCTTTCGCCGATTCTTTGATTTTATCCTAAAATGATTATTACGATAAGTAATCGGACATAAATAAATGTAGTCCTCTCATTGCGAGCGAAGCGAAGCAATCGCA